>JANYDZ010000005.1 GCA_025363375.1 Hyphomicrobiales bacterium | reverse complement strand
GAAGGAGTCCGCCGCGCAGAAGGAATCCGAGGCCAAGATTCTCGAGCGCGGCCTGCTCAAGATGGACCCGGACCGCCACACCTGCGCCTGGAAAGGCGAGAATGTCGTGCTGACGGTGACGGAATTCCTGATCCTGCAGGCGCTCGCCACGCGCCCCGGCGTGGTCAAGAGCCGCAACGCCCTGATGGACGCCGCCTATGACGATCAGGTCTATGTGGACGACCGCACCATTGACAGCCACATCAAGCGGCTGCGCAAGAAGTTCAAATCGTCCGACGACGATTTCGAGATGATTGAGACGCTTTATGGCGTAGGCTATCGCTTCAAGGAGGCGTAGGTCCGCGGCGGCGCGGGAGACGGCTGGAACCTTGATTAAAGAAACAGGAGCGCAATGAGCGTCGAGGCGCATGGCGAGCAGGCGGCGGCGGGCGATGCCGGGATCGGCGACGTCAACGGCTTGCCGCGCCTGCGCCGTCTTTTGCTCGCCGCGCAGTCGCGTCTGTCGTCGTCGCTCACCCGCCGCATCGTTGTGCTCAACCTTGGCGGCCTCGTCGTACTTTCGGCGGCGTTTCTCTACATCAACCAGTTCCGCGAAGGCCTGATCGACGCGCGCGCGCAAAGCCTGCGCACGCAAGGCGAAATCATCGCCGCCGCTGTCGCGGCCTCCGCGGCGGTCGAGACGGACGCCATCACGATCGATCCGGAAAAGCTGTTGCAGCTGGCGCCGGGCGAAAGCTACGCCCCGCTCGACGATCTCGACGGGTCGCTTGAATTTTCGATCAATCCCGAGCGTGTCGGACCCGTGTTGCGGCGGCTCGTGACGCCAACGCGCACCCGCGCGCGCATCTACGATCACGACGGCTTTCTGCTGATCGATTCGCAGTCCGCCATCGCGCGCTCGAATATTCTGCGCTTCGATCTGCCCGCGCGCGCGCAGGAAGAAGCCTCGCCAACCCTGGTCGAGCGCACCTGGAACACGCTGCGCGGGCGCTTCGGCCCGACCGGCGGCGCCCCGGCGGTCGAGGAAATCGCGGCCGGCAACGGGCGGACCTTTCCCGAAGTGCGCGAGGCGCTCGGCGGCGCGCCGTCAACCGTCGTGCGCGTCAACGCGCGCGGCGAGACGGTCATCTCGGTGGCCGTCCCGGTGCAGCGTTTCCGCATGGTGCGGGGCGCGCTGCTGCTGTCGACGCAGGGCGGCGACATCGACAAGATCATCGCCGGAGAGCGCTGGGCGATCCTGCGTATTTTCTTCGTTTCCGCGGGCGTGATGTTCCTGCTGTCGCTGTTCCTCGCCGGCACCATCGCCGAGCCGATGCGCCGCCTCGCCGAAGCCGCCGAGCGGGTCCGGCGCGGCGCCAGATCGCGCCAGGAGATCCCGGATTTCACCCGCCGCTCCGACGAGATCGGCAACCTGTCCGGCGCGCTGCGCGACATGACGCAGGCGCTTTACAACCGCATCGAGGGAACCGAGCGCTTCGCCGCCGACGTGGCGCATGAACTCAAAAATCCTCTAACCTCCCTGCGCAGCGCCGTGGAGACGCTGCCGCGCGCCCGCAGCGATGATTCGCGCGCCCGTCTGCTCGAAATCATCCAGCACGACGTGCGTCGGCTCGATCGGCTGATCAGCGATATTTCCGACGCCTCGCGGCTCGACGCGGAACTGGCGCGCGCCGACACGCATGCGATTGATCTCGCCAAATTGCTCACGACCGTTGTTGGCATGGCCAACAACGTGGACCGGGGCGACGGCGTCCAAACGAGCCTGGACGTTGCCCCCGCGGAGGCGGGCGGCGACGCGCCCGGCGGCTATGTGATCAATGGTCACGATTCGCGCCTCGCTCAGGTGGTCAACAACCTGCTCGACAACGCCCGTTCCTTTTCCAGCCATGGCGGCAGCGTGCGGGTCGCGCTGCGGCGGGGACACGGCGAGCGTCCGGGCGGGCAGTTTAGCAACGGGGTCGAGATTGTCGTCGACGACGATGGACCAGGCATTCCCCCGCACGCGTTCGAGCGCATTTTCGAACGCTTTTACACGGACAGGCCGAACGAAGGGTTCGGGCAGAACTCCGGCCTCGGCCTGTCGATCTCGCGCCAGATCGTGGAGGCCCATAACGGGCGGATCCGGGCGCAGAACCGGATCAATCCCGTGGACGGGCAAATCGCCGGCGCGCGCTTCACCGTTTTCCTTCCGGACGCGCGATGACCGTGTCGCCAGGGCTTGCGTCAGGCCTTGCGTCAGGGCTTGCCCTGCATGCCACCGCCATCGTGATCGGCGAGGACGGCGTGCTGATCCGCGGCCCATCGGGGGCCGGCAAGAGCCGCCTGGCGCAGGCGCTCCTGGCGGCGGCAGGCCAAAACGGTCGTTTCGCCGCGCTGGTGGGCGATGATCGGGTGCTCTTGTGCGTGACAAATGGCCGCGCCCTGGTTCGCCCCCATCCAGCTATCGCCGGGCTCATCGAAGAGCGTGGCACCGGCCTGATCGACATCGGCCACGAGCCCGCCGCGCGCCTTGTGTGCGTTGTCGATCTCGTGCGACAAAGCGCAAGCGAAGCTGCGGAATCGAGGCTTCCCGAGCCAAACCACACCGCTGACATTTCCGGGGCGAGCCTGCCGGCGCTGGTTCTGTGTGTTGGCCCGCCGCCGGACGAAGGCGCGCGGCGAATTCTCGCCTTTCTTCACCGCGTTAAATCGTCTCTTAACCCCTGATCCCGCATTTTGCTTGCCAAACGCGCCGCGATGCACAAAATAGCGACGCTCTGCCGACCCACAAGCAATTGCGCGCCCGGGCCGCGCCTGACAGGACGGTTTTTCCGATGATCGGAATGGTCCTCGTGACCCATGGACGCCTTGCCGGCGAGTTTCGCGCCGCCCTCGAACATGTTGTAGGTCCCCAGAAACAATGCGAAACCGTCAGCATCGGCCCCGATGACGACATGGAACAGCGTCGCAGGGATATTCTCCAGGCGATCCGCGACGCCGATTCCGGCAAAGGGGTCATCGTTCTGACGGACATGTTTGGCGGCACGCCTTCGAACCTCGCGATTTCCGCGATGGAAGGTTCGAAAATCGACGTCGTCGCCGGGATCAATCTGCCCATGCTGATCAAGCTCGCCTCGGTGCGCGACAGCGCGAGTCTGGAGCAGGCCGCCGTTCAGGCGCAGGACGCCGGGCGCAAGTACATTTCCATCGCCAGCAAGATATTGACGGGTAAATGAGCGATCTGGACGACGATGGGGACTGCGCGCCAACGCCGGAGTTTGCCGGTTGCGTGGTGCGCGAGATGAAAATCGTCAACCGCAAGGGCCTGCACGCGCGGGCGACCGCGAAATTTGTGCAATGCGTCGAACAATTCGACAAGGCCGAAATCCTCGTGCACCGCTGCGGCGAGACCGTGGGCGGAACCTCGATCATGGGCATTCTGACCCTCGGCGCCGGAATCGGCTCGACAATCACTGTCGCCGCCAAGGGCGAGGGGGCGGAGGCCGCGCTTGAGGCGATTGCCAGTCTGGTGGCGAACCGCTTCGGCGAGGACGAGTAGGGCGCGGGCGCGGTTTCAGTTCCGCGCGCTGGCGGGCCTTGCCTTATCGCTGCGCCAGCAGCGCGCGCCTCGCCGCCACCAGCCCCGCCGTCGCCGGCTCCAACCCCTTGAGCGGCTTTGATCCATCGGCGACGACAGGCGCCAGCCGGCCGCATAATTCCTTGCCCAGTTCGACGCCCCATTGATCGAACGGGTTGATGTCCCAGATCACCGATTGCACGAAGACCTTGTGTTCGTAGAGCGCTATCAGCCGCCCCAGGGCGCGCGGCGTCAGCGCCCGGTAAAGCAACGTCGACGACGGGCGGTTGCCGGCGAAAACCTTGTGCGGCGCGAGCGCGGCGGCGGCCTTTTTCGACAGGCCCTGCGTTTTCAGGATCGCCTCGGCCTCGGCAAGCGGGCGCCCGCGCATCAGCGCTTCGCTTTGCGCGAAACAATTGGCGACCAGCAAAGAATGTTGATGTTCATCGG
>JANYDZ010000001.1 GCA_025363375.1 Hyphomicrobiales bacterium | reverse complement strand
GTCCGCGCCGAATGTCACAAAGGACAAGAAATGAACGCCCCATCCCCCGCACCCGTCATCCCCCCCTCGCCCTATTCCTCGGCGCTGGGCAAATCCAACAGCGAGAGCCACACGCTCTCCGTGCTCGTCGACAATGAACCGGGCGTGCTCGCGCGGGTCGTCGGCCTGTTCTCAGGCCGCGGCTACAATATCGAGAGCCTCACGGTCGCGGAAGTCGGACATTCCAAACATGTGTCGCGCATCACCGTCGTCACCTATGGGCCGCCGGAAGCCATAGAGCAGATCACCCATCAACTTGAGCGCATCGTGCCCGTGCACAAGGTCACCGACCTCACCGTGCATGGCAAGGCGATCGAGCGGGAGCTTGCGATGATCAAGGTCGCGGGCAAGGGCGAGAACCGCGCCGACGCGCTGCGCCTCGCCGACGCTTTCCGCGCGAGAGTGATCGACGCGACGGTGGAGAGCTTCATTTTCGAGCTTACGGGCGCGCCGAAAAAGATCGACGAATTTGTCGAGTTGATGCGCCCGATTGGACTGGTGGAATTTTCACGCACGGGGATCGCGGCAATCACGCGCGGGCCCGAAGGGATGTAGCTTGCGGCGAAGGCCGCGCTTGCAGATCGACGCGGCCGGTTTATGTTCGCGCCGATGATTGTTCTTCGCCGGCATGGGAGAGTTCTGTGTTCAGCGCGAAATTGAAAATGCCCGGTCTGCCGACGGCGATCTTCGCGGTCGCCGCGATGAGCGGATTTGGCGCGTTCACCAGGGCCGCGGCGCAACGCTCCGACGCATTGCCCTCCCCGCCGCAAGGCGAGATCACGATCTGGGCGCCGACCGAGCCGGGCGGGCGGCGTATATTCACGCCGGACTGGAAGGAAATCGGCAAGTTTCCGCTGGGCGCAAGGGGAAACCCCGTTCGCGTGTTCCTGGCTCGGGGCGAGGCGGACTATCTGCAGAAATTGTCTTGCGGCAACGGCTCCAGACCAACGGATATCGCGCGGATCGGCGGTTCCGGGGGGAGCCCCTTTGGCGGCGTCCTCGACGTCTATTCGCTGACCTGCGACACGCGGAAACTAACGCTTTACATGGATATGTATCATCCCGGATATGTGGAACACCGAGCCGCTTCGGGCTTTGTTTTCGGGCGCGCCGGACTGGCGTTGTAGGAAGTCAGGCGGAGTTCAGCGCTGGCGCCGAGCCGTCGCGTGCGACTGTCGCCCCCTTTGACGGCGCGGCCTTGCCCGCCTAGAAGGCCCCAACTTCGTTTCAGGCGGCATGTGGCCGCCCCAAAAGGGAACCCTCCAATGCGCGTTTATTATGATCAGGACGCCGACATCAACCTCATCAAGAGCAAGAAGGTCGTCATCGTCGGCTACGGCTCCCAGGGCCGCGCCCATGCGTTGAACCTCAAGGATTCCGGCTGCAAGGAGATTCGCATCGCCCTGAAGCCGGGCTCGCCCACCGCCGAGAAGGTGAAGGCCGACGGCCTTCAGGTGCTCAGCGTGGCCGAGGCCGCCAAGTGGGGCGACCTGTTGATGATGGCGACGCCCGACGAATTGCAAGCCGACATTTACAAAGGCGAGATCGCGCCGAACATCCGCGACGGCGCCGCCATCGCTTTCGCGCACGGTCTCAACGTGCACTTCGGCCTCATCGAGCCCAAGAAGACCGTCGATGTCGTGATGATCGCGCCGAAGGGCCCCGGCCACACGGTGCGCGGCGAATATCAGAAAGGCGGCGGCGTGCCGTGCCTGATCGCCGTGCATCACGACGCTTCGGGCAACGCCCATGATCTGGCGCTCTCCTACGCCTGCGGCGTCGGCGGCGGTCGTTCCGGCATCATCGAAACCAACTTCCGCGAGGAATGCGAGACGGATCTCTTCGGCGAACAGGCCGTGCTCTGCGGCGGCCTCGTCGAGCTTATTCGCGCGGGATTCGAGACGTTGACCGAAGCCGGCTATGCGCCGGAGATGGCCTATTTCGAATGCCTGCACGAAGTGAAGCTGATCGTCGATCTCATCTATGAAGGCGGCATCGCCAACATGAACTATTCGATCTCCAACACCGCCGAATACGGCGAATACGTCTCCGGCCCGCGCATCGTCACCGCGGAGACCAAGGCGGAGATGAAGCGGGTGCTTAACGACATCCAGTCCGGCAAGTTCGCGCGCGACTGGATGCTGGAGAACAAGGTCAACCAGACCTCGTTCAAGGCGACGCGTGCAAAACTCGCCCAGCACCCGATCGAGGAAATCGGCGCCAAGCTGCGCGACATGATGCCGTGGATCAAGAAGGGCGCGCTGGTCGACAAGACCAAGAACTAAGCCGCTCGGATACGTAGGGTGGGCAAAGGCGCTATTCGCGCCGTGCCCACCCTACACCGGGGACATCATC
>JANYDZ010000747.1 GCA_025363375.1 Hyphomicrobiales bacterium | reverse complement strand
GCAGGCCCACCGCTGGGGTCTTGACGACCATATGAAGGAAAAGAGCTTTGAGAAGCTGGTGTTCGCAGCGGAGTAGGCGTTTGCGCTTTCAACGCGCGGGAAAGCCCGGCCAGGACGCGTCAGCGAGGTCTTGCATCCGCGCCCGCAACGCGCTGGCGGGAAGTTTGAACCGAGCAGGCATATTGTTTTTATTCCAGCTTCGTGGCCGTGAACGGGAGACCTGAGTAGCCGGGCGAACTGCCCGCCATCTTCGGGGGCCTGTCGAAGGTCAACGGCGCGAAGAGTTCGTTGGGATAGTCGGCGTTGTTCCACACGATGGTGAAAACCGAGAACGGCCCCATGGTAAAAGCGCCCGAAGCCGAAGCGGGCAAGCTCGGACATGTCTGAGGATTGGGCCGCAGTCTTGTGTACTGGACGACGCCCGAGCGGAAGAAATAATAGAAAAATATATCCGCGCCGTCGACGATTTCCCACCAGCCGATCAGCCATTCCGGCGTGGGCGTTGCGATCGCAGGAGAGCCGCTGCCAAAATAGAGATCGATGTCGATCCAGCCGACGAGATCGGCGGGATTATAGGCGCCTTTGCCCTTGACCCTCTTGATGATGTCGCAACCCGCCTTGGGGCCGCCCTGACCACCGGCGGCGCGGTTCAGGATGTCGCCGTCGAAATCGAGAGCGACATCGACGTGGAAGGAGGCGTGTCGCAGAATATCGCCGTAGTTTGGCCGGTTGTCTTTGGTCGATTTCACCCAGGAATTGGGCTTGCCGGCGTCCTTGGCGGCTTTTTGAAGATCGAAAACGCCGAGATATTTTTCAGAACCCAAGCGGCGGCCAAACCAGCCGGTAAAGCCGTTGCAGCCGGTCAAGATGCCTCCGGTCGCCCAGTTGGCCGTCAGGCGCTCATGCGTCAGGCCGGTCATCTCGGTGTATTTGGCCCCGGTCGGCCCGTTCGACGTTATGATTTTTCCGGGCGGAAGTTCCTTGTCGAGGCGTTCGCGCGCTTTGTCGCGGATATCCGACATTCCCATCTCCCAATGTTCTTGGTTGGTCGGCTTGTTGGTCGGCTTGGCCGCTTTGAAAATGTCACAGATTTCAGGCGGTCCAGATACAAATCGCACAGGTAACAATTCGCACATGTAACAATTCGCACCTGCCGGGCAGACATTGTTTCAGCTCGAAACGCCCTGTGAATAGCGGGCCCAAAATGCGAAAATGCCGTTTCTGTTCTGTTCGCGACGCGCGCGTCGGGCTATATGGGAAGCCCCATGCGATTCACCCCCTCATTTCTCGACGAGATCAAAGAACGGGTTCCGGTCTCGGAAGTCGTGCGTCGGCGCGTGCAAATCAAGAAGGCCGGGCGGGAATGGAAAGGGCTGTCTCCTTTCAGCAGCGAGAAATCGCCGTCCTTTTTCGTCAACGACCAGAAAAAGGCCTGGTTCGATTTTTCCTCCGGTCAGAACGGCAATATTTTCGATTTTGTCATGTTGACCGAGGGGTTGTCCTTTCCCGAGGCGGTGGAGCGGTTGGCCGGGGAAGCGGGCCTGTCGTTGCCGTTGGAATCTCCGGAAAGCCGCCAGCGCGAGCAACAGCGCGCTTCCCTGACCGATGTCATGGAATTGGCCGCGAAATTCTTCGAAGCCGAGCTGCAATCGCCGCGCGGCGCAAAGGCGCGGGGCTATCTCAACGATCGTGGCCAATCGCCGCAGGCACAGCGGCAATTCCGGATTGGCTATTCGCCCAACGAAAAATTCGCCCTGCGCGATTATCTCGCGTCCAAAGGCGTCACTGTCGAGATGATGTGCGAATCGGGGATGCTGGTCCATGGCGAGGATATCGCCGTGCCCTACGACCGGTTTCGGGATCGCGTGATGTTCCCGATCTGCGATCGCACGGGCAAAGTCATCGCCTTTGGCGGTCGCGCCCTGGAGAAGGATGTCGCGGCAAAATATTTGAATTCGCCGGAAACGCCGCTCTTCCACAAGGGTTCGGTGCTCTTCAACCACCACAATGCCCGCAAGGCCGCCCATGACAATGGCGTCGTCATCGCGGTCGAGGGCTATGTTGACGTGATTTCAATGAGTTCCGCGGGCTTTGCCAATGTGGTTGCGGCCTGCGGCACGGCGTTGACCCCGGACCAGTGCGAATTGCTGTGGAAAATGGCCGAAGAGCCGATTCTCTGTTTTGACGGCGACAAGGCAGGCCGGAAAGCGGCTTATCGCGCCATCGACACCGCTTTGCCGCTGATTGGGCCGGGCAAGAGCCTGCGCTTTGCTTTCCTGCCGGATGGGCAGGACCCCGACGACCTCGCGCGTTCGGGTGGGCATGCCGCGGTTTCGGAGGTGCTTGAAGCGGCCAGACCGCTCGCGGATGTGCTTTGGATTCGGGAAGTCGAATCCGGGCCGCTCGATACGCCTGAACGCAAGGCAGCCCTGCAGCGGCGGCTGGGCGATGTCGTGCGCGAGATCAAAGACGATACCCTGCGCGGCTTTTACAAGCAGGACGTCGAGCAACGGATCGGCGCGATATTTGGACGCGCGCCGGTCGGGCAGGGCTACCAGCGGGCATCACCCCGGTCCGGAGGCTGGCAACAGGGCGGCAGAGCGGGCGGGCGCGGCAACTACCGTGATCAGCGGCCAGCCGGCTTTGTGGGAACGCCGTCTTTTGCCAGCGTCAGCTTGACGCGGTCAGCGCTGTTTGCGCCGGGAAAAGTGGTTTTTTCGCCGCGCGAGGCGTTGATTGTGCTGGTTTGCCTGAATCATCCCGATCTTGCCGCCCGTTATGCGGAGGATATTGCCGGTCTTGACGTGTCCAGCCGCGATATGGGTCGGCTGCGCGACGTGTTGCTAACCGAACTGGCCGACGCAAAAACCGATGGAATCAGCCTTCGCCAAGCCATCGACGCGGTCGGGCTCGCGGCTCTGAGGGAACGAATCGAGGCCATGGCCGGGCTCGCGCAGCAGTGGTGCGTGAGGGCTGAGGCGGGAGAAAGCGACGCCGAAGAGGTGCTTCGGCAGGCGCTGGCCTTGCATCGCCGCTCAAGGGCGTTACATAAGGAGTTGAAATCCGTGGAAATCGCCCTCGGCGAGACTCCCAGCGAAGAAAATCTGACCAGGTTGCGCGAAATTCAGGCGGAGATCGCCACGCTCGACGGACGGGAAGCTGTGGTCGATGGATTTGGAACGTCTTCCGGCCGTAGTGGTTCGGAAATTTGATTTTAACAACCAGGGTATGGTTAAGCCGAACTTAATCGCCCGAGGTCCAAAATAAACGAATCAAGGATGGCCCCTCGAGGCCGTCCTATTTTGCGTGGCGGCGTTTAAAGTCGCGGCCAGACCGGAGCAGAGACAGATGGCGAAGAAAGAAGACGAGAAGGCCGAAGGCGCGGGCGCTGTCGCGGAGACTCTCGACGGGCCGTTGCTCGACCTCTCAGACGCCGCCGTCAAACGCATGATCAAGACGGCGAAAAAGCGCGGCTTCGTCACGCACGACGAACTCAACGCCGTGCTGCCTTCCGAAGAAGTGTCGTCGGATCAGATCGAGGACATTTACGCGATGCTCAACGAGATGGGCATCAATGTCATCGACAGCGAGGACAACGACGACAAGGACGAGGAAGGCGGCGAGGAAGAGGAGACAGCCGAGGGCGGCGATCTCGTGGAAGCCGCGCGGCCAGCCGCTGTCGCCGTCACAACCACGACGAAAGAGCCGACGGACCGCACGGACGATCCCGTGCGCATGTATCTGCGCGAGATGGGTTCGGTCGAGCTTTTGTCGCGCGAGGGCGAAATCGCCATCGCCAAGCGCATCGAAGCCGGCCGCGAGGCGATGATCGCGGGGCTGTGCGAGAGCCCGCTGACCTTCCAGGCCATCATCATCTGGCGCGACGAACTGAACGAGAACAAGGTTCTGTTGCGCGACATCATTGATCTGGAGGCGACCTACGCCGGTCCCGACGGCAAGAACATTCCGAAGGTCGACATGACCGCGCCCGGCGCGCAGGAGGCGCTGCTGGCGCAGCAACAGGCGCCCCCGGCGCCGCGCGCGCCGCCCGCCGGTCTCGACGGCGAGGGCGAGACGCCGCCTTCCGATGGTTTTTCCGACGACGATGAAGACGACATGGAAAACTCCGTGTCGCTTTCCGCCATGGAAGCCGAATTGAAGCCGAAGGTGCTCGACACGTTCGACCGCATTGCGGACGCCTACAAGAAGCTGCGCAGGTTGCAGGACCAGAACGTCGAGAACAAGCTCAAGAACGAGTCGCTGACGCCCGCGCAGGAGCGCAAGTACAAGACGTTGAAGCGGGACATTGTCGTCGATGTGAAGTCTTTGTCGCTGAATCAGAACCGCATCGAGGCCCTCGTCGAGCAGCTTTACGACATCAACAAGCGCCTCATCGGCCTCGAGACCAAGCTGATGCGCATGGCCGAGAGCTTCGGCGTGTCGCGCGAGGACTTTCTGCGGAACTATCAGGGCTCCGAACTGGATCCCAAGTGGATTCTGCGCGTCTCGAAACTTGGCACGCGCGGTTGGCGCGATCTCATCGGCAAGCGCAAGGATCCGGTGAAGGACATTCGCACGGAAATTCACGCGCTGGCGACGGAAACAGGCCTCGAAATTCAGGAATTCCGCCGCATCGTGCACATGGTGCAGAAGGGCGAGCGCGAGGCGCGGCAGGCCAAGAAGGAAATGGTCGAGGCCAATCTGCGCCTCGTCATCTCCATCGCCAAGAAATACACCAACCGCGGCCTGCAATTTCTCGACCTCATCCAGGAAGGCAATATCGGCCTGATGAAGGCGGTCGATAAGTTTGAATACCGCCGCGGCTACAAGTTCTCGACCTACGCGACCTGGTGGATCCGGCAAGCGATCACGCGCAGCATCGCCGATCAGGCGCGCACCATCCGCATTCCCGTGCACATGATCGAGACCATCAACAAGATCGTGCGCACGTCCCGGCAGATGCTGCATGAAATCGGCCGCGAGCCGACGCCCGAGGAACTCGCCGAGAAGCTCGCCATGCCGCTTGAGAAAGTGCGCAAGGTGCTGAAGATCGCCAAGGAGCCGATTTCGCTGGAGACGCCGATCGGCGACGAAGAGGATTCGCATCTCGGCGATTTCATCGAGGACAAGAACGCGATCCTGCCCATCGACGCGGCGATCCAGAGCAATCTGCGTGAAACAACGACGCGAGTTCTCGCGTCGTTGACCCCGCGCGAAGAGCGCGTGCTGCGCATGCGCTTTGGCATCGGCATGAACACCGACCACACGCTGGAAGAAGTCGGCCAGCAGTTCAGCGTGACCCGCGAACGCATCCGCCAGATCGAGGCGAAGGCGCTGCGGAAATTGAAGCACCCGTCGCGGTCGAGAAAGCTGAGGAGCTTTTTGGATAATTGAGGCAGGGCGGGTAAGGCAGGTCAGGCCGCCAGCAACCGCTTGATTTCGGTCTCGAACTCAAAACGCAGCTGCGCCGCCTCTTCCGCCGGCAGCCACCGGCTCATTTGCGGGAACACGAGCTGGTGATAGCCTAGCTTTTCGCGCGTCCACGGCAGCGTTTGCGCGCTCCGCGCCTGCGCC
>JANYDZ010000732.1 GCA_025363375.1 Hyphomicrobiales bacterium | reverse complement strand
GAATCCGCCACGGAACTTTGCGCCGCCAGATGCAATACGAGACGCGGTTGCAGGGCTTTTACAACGCCGTCGATGGCGTCGGGCGAACATAGATCGCCGACCATGACGGACAGGGGCGCCGGCGGAGCCTCCAGGGGATTTCCCGCCGCCGCCTCGCGCGAAAACCAGGCGATTCCCGCTTGTGGCCACGCGCGCAACAGGGCGCGCGTCAGGCGCCCGCCGACAAATCCGGAGCCGCCGGTGATGAGGATTGGTCCGTCCGGGGCCCGCATGACGCGCTCCCTAAGCCGACTTCGATTTCAACCGCGCCATATCGGCGTCGACCATTTCGACGATCAGTTGTTGCAGCGATATTTCCGGCGTCCAGCCGAGCTTCGCCCTGGCTTTGGCCGGGCTGCCCAGCAGGACATCGACTTCCGCCGGCCGGTAGAAGGCCGGGTCGATCACCACATGCGATTCCATATCGAGACCCAGATGTTTGAAAGCGATCCCGCACATGTCGCGCACGGTCGTCGTCACGCCGGTGGCGATGACGTAATCGTCGGCCGTGTCCTGCTGCAGCATCATCCACATGGCGCGCACGTAATCGCGCGCGTGACCCCAGTCGCGCCTGGCGTCGATATTGCCCAGCCGCAGCTCGCCGGCGAGCCCGAGTTTTATGCGGGCGGCGCCGTCGGTGACCTTGCGCGTGACGAACTCGATGCCGCGCAGCGGCGATTCGTGATTGAACAGAATGCCCGAGGACGCGTGCAGCCCGAAGCTCTCGCGGTAATTCACTGTGATCCAGTGGCCGTACAATTTGGCGACGGCGTAGGGCGAACGCGGATAAAACGGCGTCTTCTCGGTCTGCACCGGCTCCTGGATCAGCCCGTACATCTCGGAGGACGAGGCCTGGTAAAAGCGCGAATGCGGCGACACCGAGCGCACGGTTTCCAGCATGTTGACGACGCCGAGCGCCGTCGCGTTGGCGGTCAGGAGCGGTTGCTGCCACGATGTCGCGACAAACGACTGCGCGGCCAGATTATAGATTTCCGCGGGCTGCAAACGCTGACAGGCGCGCGTCAGACTGGACAGGTCGCCGAGATCGCCGTCGATCAGTTCGACGTCGCCTGATATCCCGAGCCATTCCAGACGCTGCATCGCCCGGTCGTCGTGCGAGGTGCGGCGCACGAGGCCGGCGACGCGATATCCCTTCGCGAGCAGAAGCTGGGCGAGATAGGCGCCGTCCTGGCCTGTAACTCCCGTAATAAAGGCGGTTTTTTCCCTGGACATCTTGAGTCTTCACACCTGATTTGTTCGCGCAGCGTCCGCGCGCGGTTTCGCCATTCGTCGTTGCTTGAATCACATAGCGTTTGGCGGCGCAAGCGCGGCGCTTTTTTCGCGCCCGCGCGATCCGCCGCTAACCGCGCAAAAACGCCAGCAATTGCGCCAGCGTCTCCTCCGGCCGCTCCTCCTGCGGCGTGTGCCCGCAATCCAGGGCGCAGCCGCGCGCGTCGAGCGCCTTTTCGCGCCATGTCTCCAGAACGTCGTAGAGGGCGCCCACCGTGCCCCTGGCGCCCCATAGCGCCAGCAGGGGCGCGCTCACCTTGCGGTCCGCGTCCTCGCGGTCATGCTCAAGATCGATGCCGGCGGCGGCCCGGTAATCCTCGCAGATGGCGTGGCGCGTGGCGGGGTCCATGTAGCAGCGAAGGTATTCCGCGAAGATTTCGGGGCTCGTCGCGCCCGGAATCCTGATTTGTCCTTCGAGGTGCTTGCGCAGGAAGAATTCGGGATCCGCGCCAATCATTCTTTCCGGCAGATCATAGGGCTGGATAAGAAAAAACCACCAGAAATAGCGCGTCGCGAATTGCTTGTCGGCGCGCGCGTACATGGTCGCGGTGGGCGCGATATCGAAGACGGCGATTTTTTCCACGGCGTCCGGATGATCGAGCGCCATGCGATGGGCGACGCGCCCGCCGCGGTCATGGCCGACGACGCTGAAACGGGGAAACCCGAGCGCGCGCATGACCTCGACCTGATCGAGCGCCATGGCGCGTTTGGAATAATTGACGTGCTGGCGCCCGCCCGGCGGCTTTTGCGAATCCCCGTAGCCGCGCAGGTCGGCGGCGACGATTGTGAAATCCCGCGCCAGCTGCGGCGCGATCTTGTGCCACGTCGCATGAGTTTGCGGATGACCATGCAGAAGTAACAGCGGCGGGCCGCGGCCGCCGGTCGCCAGGCGGATGCGGGCGCCGGTCGCGGCTATGTCGCGCGTGACAAAACCCGACAGGAAGGGCGAGGGCGTCACGCGAGCCTACCCACCCGCGAAAATCCACACGGCCTCGCGCGGGATCTCGCACCAGACGTCGCC
>JANYDZ010000676.1 GCA_025363375.1 Hyphomicrobiales bacterium | reverse complement strand
CCTGAATCAGGTTACGTCGCCTTAACAACGGGCAAAGGGATATTACAGCACATGCAACTCACCGGCGGCGAAGCTCTTGTCCTGCAGCTCGAACGTGAAGGCGTGACGCAGATTTTCGGCATCCCCGGCGTGCAACTCGATTTCGCCGTCGACGCCCTGCGCCGCTCGAAGCAAATCAACTTCAAGACGACGCGCAACGAGCAATCGACCTCCTACATGGCCGACGGCTACGCGCGCACGACGGGCAAGCCCGGCGTCTGCATGGTTGTGCCGGGGCCGGGCGTGCTCAACGCGCTGGCGGGGCTGTCGACCGCGTTCGCCTGCAACTCGCGCGTGTTGTGCGTCGCCGGGCACATTCATTCGCAGGCGATCGGCAAGGGCATGGGCCTGCTGCACGAGATCAAAAATCAATCGGGCGTGTTTGATTCCGTGACGAAGTGGCATGCCTGCGCGGCCTCGGTCGCGGAAATTCCCGCGCTCATCCGCCGCGCTTTTGTCGAGATGAATTCGGGGCGTCCGGGTCCGGTGGCCGTCGAAATTCCGCAGGACATTTTGATGGCGAGCGGGGAGGCCGCGCCGATCGATCCGCCGGTCGGCGCCGATCACCGCGCGAAGCCGGAGCCGGCGGAGATTCGCGCCGCGGCGGAACTCTTCAACAACGCGGAATTCCCGGTGATTTACGCGGGCGGCGGCGTGCTGGCGGCGGGCGCGTCCAAAGCCTTGCAGCGGCTCGCCGAGCGCACCGGCGCGCCGGTCATCATCAGCGAGAACGCGCGCGGCGCGCTGTCGGACAGGCATCCCCAGGCGTTCTCCACGCTTGAGGGCCGCGTGCTCATGCCGCAAGCCGACGTGGCGCTCGTCGTCGGCTCGCGTTTCGCCGACACGCGCGCGCCGGAGGCGTCCTGGAGCCTGCCGGGACAGAAGTACATTTATTTGAATGTCGATCCGGAAGCCGCGGGTTCCGCGCCGCGCGCGCCGGGCCTGCGCGTTTTGGCCGACGCCGGCCTCGCGCTGGACGCGATCGCCGATGAAATCGAGGCGCGTCAGGGCAAGCGGCGTGTTCTCGACGGCGCAAAGGTGGCGAAGTTGCGGGCCCTCGCGCGCGCCGAACTCGACGCCGTGGAGCCGCAGGCCGCGTTCGTGCGCGCCATTCGCGCGGCGTTGCCGGAGGACGGCGTGTTTGTGAACGAGCTCACGCAGGTCGGCTATTACGCGCGCGTGGCGTTCCCCACCTACGCGCCCTACACGCATATCGCGCCGGGCCATCAAGGCACGTTGGGCTATGGTTTTCCCACCGCGCTCGGAGCCGCGGCCGGCAATCCCGGCCGCGCAATCGTGTGCATTACCGGCGACGGCGGCTTTGGCTGGTGCATGCAGGAGCTTTCGACGGCGGCGAAATACAATCTGGGCCTCGTGACGGTGGTTTTCGCCGACGGCCATTTCGGCAATGTGCGCAATATGCTCAACGAGCAGTTCGGCGCGGCCTATCAGACGGAACTCGGCAATCCCGATTTTGTCGCGCTGGCGAAATCATTCGGCGTGCGCGCGATGCGCGCGCATGACGCGGGCGAGCTGGAGGCCGCGATCAAGGCGGCGATCGCCGCAGGCGGGCCAACGCTGATCGAAGTTCCCGTAGGCGAAATGCCGAGCCCTTGGACAGTGCTGCGCATGAAGGGAAAGACGAGCCCGGAGGCGCCGAAGTTCAGGTGAAGCGGGATTGTCCCTTCTCTCGCTCGCGGGAGAAGGGCCTTCCCATTAGCGCATAAACGCATCTATCGCGCGCTTTACGTCTTCGTCGCGCGTCACCCGCTTGATGAAAGCCTCGTCCGGCAATCCGGGGAGGCGGCCGGGATCGGCGCCGTCGCGCAGCGCCTGCATGGTTTTTCGCACGGCTTCAACCGCCGACATGAAGGGCGAATGACCTTGCAGGGCGAAACGCACGCCGTGCGCCGCGAGAAAGGCCTTGTCGTCGATTTCAGGCACAAGGGCGCCAAATAGAATGGGCAGCTTCGTTGTGGCGTGGACCGCTTCAATCTCAGCCCTGGTTCGGATGCCCGCCAGAAAAACGCCATCGACGCCGGTTTTTGCATAGGCGGCGACGCGCGCCAGCGTGTCGTCGAGGCCGGTCGTCATAATCGCGCCGGTGCGCGCAAGCACCGCCAGGTTCTTGTCGCCGCGCGCGGCCACCGCGGCCTTCATTTTTCCGACGCCTTCCTCGATGCTGACCGGCCGCTGTTTGTCCTCGCCGAAAGCGCGCGGCAGCAATGTGTCCTCGATGGTCAGCGCGGCGATACCGGCGGCTTCCATCTCCTGCACGGTTCGCATGACGTTGAGCGCGTTGCCGTAGCCGTGATCCGCGTCAGCCATCACGGGCAGGTTCGTGGCGCGGTTTATCCGCAACGCCTGCTGCGCGAATTCCGTGAGGGTCAGCAAGATCAGATCGGGATCGCCAAGCACCGTCAGCGACGCCGAGGAGCCCGCGTACATCGCCATTTCGAAACCGATATCCTCCGCGACGCGCGCGGAGAGCGGATCGAAAACCGAGGCGGGAAACACGCAGGTCTTGCCGGCGAGGATTGCGCGCATGCGGGCGCGGCGGCGGGTCCAGTTCATCGAGGAGGCCTTTGGCGAGTAGCGAGTAGCGAGTAG
>JANYDZ010000576.1 GCA_025363375.1 Hyphomicrobiales bacterium | reverse complement strand
GTGCGATCTATCCTGATGTCATAGCCCCTTGCCGCTCAAAATGACTTTTTCAGTCTTCGTCAACTTTCATAAAAGCGAAAAATTTAAAAAAAATACAATTTTCCCCTATTTAGTGGAGTGACAGCGGGCGCAATTTAAACTATTCATTAAGGATGCGCTTCCGGCCATTGTTGCGTATCGGTCTGTATCTGATTCTGCGGCACGACACGTAAGGAACTGTTTATGTTGAAAAAAGCTTTCGCCATCGTGCCTTTGTTCTGCGGACTTATGGCGCCGCCAACCGCCAGCGCCGGCGTCATTCCCTACCCGAGCGTCGGCACGGTCAATCCCGCGACCTATACTTTCACGGCGGCCGCGACCGGCAATATCATCGCCTATTTCGCGGGAAGCGGCGCTGGTTACACGCAGGAAATCGGGATGTTCCGCAACGGCGTTGTTACCGGGGTTCAGGGCCTTAACAATCAAACCTCCGTTCTCGGGCAGTCGCTCAACCTTGGCGCCGTGGCGGCGGGCGACACGCTCAGGTTTTATGATCGCATCTTCAGTACGGGCGATGTCTGGGATTCAAAATCGTCGCTGAACGTTGACCTCGGCCACCATGTCTATTCGACATCGGCGCTCGCCGGTCAGGCTTATAGCGGCAGTCCCGTCGGCACCTATGTCGCCTTCGAAGACCTGCGGTTTCCGCGCAGCGATTTCAATTACCATGACGACACATTCGTATTCACGAACGTGGCTGTCAGCGGCGGCGTCCCCGAGACCTCCACCTGGATGATGATGCTGCTGGGCTTCGCGGGCCTGGGCTTTGCGGGCTATCGCCGGCAAAAGACCGGTATCGCAACGACCTGAAGACCTGGCTCAATCGCCCCGGGAAAGACCGCCGCGAGGCGCTCTCTTTATTTGAAATTGGCAATTTACGCAGCAAATTCAAACAATATTTTTTCTGAATCTGATCGCGAGAAACAAGGATTTTTTTGCTGTTTAATGCTAATTTTTTCCAATTACCCGCTTGACAGATAAAAATGAGCTAAATATTGTGCTGCAAATAGAATTTCCACATTGAAACTTCTGCCCGCTCTGGACTTTCTGCAAGAGTGTCGTTGCTGCAAGAGCGTCGTTGGAGAAACAAGAGCTTCGTTGGAGAAATAATATGTACGCACTCAGGCAAATTGGAGCGGTCGCCGTCGTCGCAGGGGCGGCCCTGACGGCAAGCACCGCCTCGGCCGCCCTGTTCAACGTCGATGCATTCGCCAACAGCACCAGCGGCGGAACCGGGGTCGCAACGATAAATCTCGCGCTCGGTCAGGCCTTTACCGTCACGGTCAATCCCGCCGATTTGTGGAACGCCGGCGCTTTGCCGCGCTGGTCGAACGCCAATGGTTTGACCGGAAACCGGTTCGCGACGGGCTCGGATGACAGCGGACAAATCAGCGGAACGCTGATTGGCGTCAACTTCGGCACGTATTCGCAGAACGGACTGACGGCTCCCTATGGCACACTGGTCGGGCAAATCGGCGGCGGCAGTTTCTTCGCGCTTGGAACCAGCTTCGCTGGCAATGCGACGGCTGCGGGAACGCTGAAATTGTTCTATTTCGACTCGAACAACAGCGACAATACGCAGTTCATCACCGCAAATGTCTCGTCCGCCGTGCCCGAGACCTCCACCTGGATGATGATGCTGCTGGGCTTTGCGGGCCTGGGCTTTGCCGGTTATCGGCGCAAGACAAATCTCCCGGCGCCCGCCACCGCCTGATCCCGACAAACAATTCCAGACAAGCGCAACGCCTGCAATCAGTGAATCGGAGAATTATCATGAAACGCGTTTCATCTCTGAGGACCTTGCCAACAGCCGCGGTCATGATCGCCGGGCTGGCGTCGGCGTTTCCGGCCTCGGCCGCCGTTGTCGATTGGGGCCTCTGGTCGCATGGCTACACAGCCGGCAACCCCACGGGCGCCGCGACCGCGGGGTTCTCCGGCGGCCGCACGGCAACTTATTCGGGCGAACTCCAGTTCATCAATTTCGGCTATCCGAGCTTTGGCCCCGGCAGCACTTTTACCGGAGGAAGCGTCAGCAACGCGCCGCCGAGCGCCAATGGCCTCGTCGCCGTCTACGGCGGAACGTCCACAATCGACAGGATCACGTTTTCCAGCGCCGTGAAGAATCCGGTGCTGGCCATCTGGAGCCTTGGACAGCCTGGCGCGCCAACTTCGTTCGTCTTCGGTCAGCCGTTTTCCGTGCAAAGCGGCGGCCCAAGCAACGAATATCATTTTTCCGGCTATCCCGAGACGCTCACTCAAAGCGGCCTGACCGTCACCGGCGAGGAGGGCAATGGCACGCTCCGATTCAACGGCACCTTCACCCAGATTTCCTGGAATAATCCGGGATTCGAGAACTATTACGGCTTCACGGTCGGCGTCTCCGCCGTGCCCGAGACTTCCACCTGGATGATGATGCTGCTGGGCTTCGCGGGCCTGGGCTTTGCCGGTTATCGGCGGCAAAAGACCGGCGTCGCAACGGCCTGATCTGTCGGCGTTCCCACGCTGAAAAGACCGCCGCGAGGCGGTCTTTTTCATGGCCGCCCCGTTACGGAAACAGCCCGCGCAATTGCATGGCTTTGCGCACTTTTTCGACGCCGATGGCCATCGCCGCCGTGCGGTTCGACAATCCATCGCGTTTGGCGCGGGTCTCCACATTGTGCAGCGAACGCTCGAGCGCCAGGTGGAGCTTTTCGGCGACTTCGCTCTCTCCCCAATAATATTGCTGGAGATCCTGCACCCATTCGAAATAGCTGACGATGACGCCGCCGGCATTGCAGAGAATGTCGGGGATGACGAACATTTCAGTCTTGCGCTGTTCAAAAACAAGATCGGCGCCCGGCGTCGTGGGGCCATTGGCGCCTTCGGCCAGAATGCGGCACTTGATCTGATCCGCATTGACATGGGTGACGACGCGCTCGACCGCGCAGGGCGCCAGAACATCGCAGGGCATGGTCAACAAGGCCTCGGGGTCGATCAGACTCTGCGTGGAATAGCCCGCGAGAAAGCCGGTTTTCGCCACGTGACGATCGATCGCGTCGATATCCAGCCCGCCGGGATCGTGATAGGCGGCGGTGTGGTCGCTGACGCCCAGAACGCGCAGGCCCCGTTCCGACAATGCGCGCGCCGCAACGCCGCCCACATTGCCGTAACCCTGAACGATCGCGGTCGCCCCGCCGGGCGCAATGCCCATGCGCTCCATGGCGCGCCCCACGAGAAAAGCCAGACCGCGCCCGGTCGCTTCGCGCCGGCCCAGCGTGCCGCCGAGTTCCACCGGTTTGCCCGTGACGATTTCCGGCACGGCGCTGCCCCGGTACATGGAATAAGTGTCCATGAACCAGGCCATGACCTGTTCATTGGTGCCCATATCCGGCGCCATGACATCGACTTGCGGGCCGACGAAGGGAATCATCTCCTGCATGTAGCGGCGCGACACGCCTTCGAGTTCGCGCCGCGACAACGTGTAGGGATCGACGGCGACGCCGCCTTTGGCGCCGCCATAGGGCAAGCCGGCCAAAGCGCATTTCCAGCTCATCCAGACCGCGAGCGCCGCGACCTCGCCGATATCGAGCGAGGCGGAAAACCGCGTTCCCCCCTTGGTGGGACCGAGCGCCAGATGATGCTGCACGCGATAACCCTGAAACACGCTCACGCCGCCGTCGTCGCGGCGAACCGGGCACGACACGGCGATGGCGCGTTTGGGCTGCAAGAGCCAGTCGCGCTCCGCCTCCGGGATTTCGAGATAATCGGCGATCACGCCAAACTGGCGACGCGCCATGTCGAACACCGGACCAGAATAAATGGTCATTGAGCGATCTTTCCGTTTGCCCGGCGGCGCCCTGGACGAATCGCGGGGCGGCGCTGAACTGTTGTTTTAGCGTGCAAAGCGGCGAGTTCGAACGGCTTACTCCACCGTGACGCTTTTCGCCAGATTGCGCGGCTGATCGACGTCCTTACCCATGTGAACCGCCGTGTGATAGGCGATGAGTTGCGCCGGCACGGCGTAGACAATGGGGGCGAAGTCCGGCGCCATGTCGGGCATGGCGATGATGGCGTGGGCGTCGATGGCGCCTTCATGGGCGGCTTTCTCATTCGCGATCAGAATGATTTTTCCGCCCCGCGCGGAAACCTCCTGCATATTCGAAACGGTTTTCTCGAACACGGGATCGAAAGGCGCGATGACGATGACCGGCATGTCCTCGTCGATGAGCGCGATGGGGCCGTGCTTGAGTTCGCCCGCCGCGTAGCCTTCGGCGTGAATGTAGGAGATTTCCTTCAATTTCAGCGCGCCCTCAAGCGCCAGGGGAAAGGACGTGCCGCGCCCGAGATAGAGCACGTCGCGCGCCTTCGAGAGAAATTGCGCGAGTTGCTCGGTTGCCGGTTCGCGCTTGATAGCTTCGGCCATCAGCCCCGGCAGCGCCATCAATTGCGAGACAAGTTCGGCTTCCCGGGAAGCGTCGATGGTTCCGCGCGCGCGGGCAAAACCGATGGCGAGGCAGGCGAGCACTGAAAGCTGGCAGGTGAAGGCTTTCGTCGAGGCGACGCCGATTTCCGGCCCCGCGAGCGTCGGCGCGACGACGTGGCTTTCGCGCGCGATGGTGGAGGTGAGCACGTTGACGACGCAGAGCACGTGCTGGCCCTGGTCTTTGGCGTAACGCAGGCCGGCCAGCGTGTCGGCGGTCTCGCCCGATTGGGAGACGACGATCATCAGCCCGTCCTTGCGCATGGGCGCTTCGCGATAGCGGAACTCGGAGGCGACATCGATTTCGACGGGAAGCCGGGCGAAACGCTCGAACCAGTATTTGGCGATGAGGCCGGCATAATAGGCCGTGCCGCAGGCGCTGATGGTGATGCTGGCCAGCGCCCTGGCTTCGAAGGGGAGCGCGAAGGGCAGCGCCACCCTGCCCTGCGACATATCGAGATAATGGGCGAGCGTGCGGCCGACGACCTCGGGTTGTTCGTGAATTTCCTTCGCCATGAAGTGGCGGTGATTGCCCTTGTCGATCAGAAAAGCCGAGGCCTGGCTGCGCTGGCGCGCGCGTTGAACAATGTTGTTGGCGGCGTCGTGGAATTGCGCGCTGTCGCGGGTCAGCACGACCCAATCGCCGTCTTCCAGATAGGTGATGGAATCGGTAAAGGGCGCCAGAGCGAGGGCGTCCGAGCCGATATACATTTCACCATCGCCATAGCCGACGGCAAGCGGCGCGCCCTGGCGCGCGCCTATCAACAGATTGTCCTCGCCGTCGAACAGAAACGCCAAAGCAAAGGCGCCGCGCAGGCGCGGCAGGCAGGCGGCGACTGCTTCGCGCGGCCCGAGGCCGCCGCGCATGGCGTGGGTGACAAGGTGGGCCACGACTTCCGTATCGGTCTGGGTGACGAATTGATGGCCGGCGGCCAGAAGCTCTTCGCGCAGCTCGCGGAAGTTTTCGATGATGCCGTTGTGCACCACCGCCAATTTGTCGCTCGCATGAGGATGGGCGTTGTTTTCCGTGGGTTTGCCGTGCGTCGCCCAGCGCGTGTGACCGATCCCCACAGCGCCCCCGAGGGGCTGCTCCGCCAGCCTGATTTCCAGATTGCGCAATTTGCCCTCCGCGCGGCGGCGCGTGAGACGCCCCGCTTCAAGGGTCGCTATGCCGGCCGAATCATAGCCGCGATATTCGAGGCGCTTCAACGCCTCGACAATCTGGGCCGCGACGGGACCGGTGCCCAGAATGCCTACAATGCCGCACATGTGCCAGTTCTCCGAGGTCTGCCGCTGCTTCTCCGAAGTCTGCCGCTGCCGAGCAAGAGGTGGGCCGGGACAGGGATTCGTTCAAATCACATTTGGTATGGATATATGACGCCTCCTGGCGCCGCGTCGATTGACGAACCCCAATCGGGTCCCCCCTGGCCAATTCGCAGATTTGTCCCGAAACGGGACAGTCAACAGAAAAAGTCATTATGATTCAGCGCGGCGGCGCCTGAAGGCCCGGCTCCATTCACATTTTCCTGCGACGTTCATTGAAGCGCTGTTAATGCATTTACTCAAAAACCTCCGATATCAGATGATCTTTTAC
>JANYDZ010000553.1 GCA_025363375.1 Hyphomicrobiales bacterium | reverse complement strand
CGTCGGCGATGTCGATTTTGTCGGCGCGGCAACTGGCGATTGTCGGCTCCCCCGCCGCGGCGTCATAGACGCGGCAGGTGATTGTGCGCCCGCGCGTGAGGATTTCGAGGCGCGAGGCGGCGCGGGTGGCGCAGGCCTCCTGCACGCCGTCGAGGCGCTTGCACAGGGCGCCGGGCGCCAGCGGCGCCACGCCGGCTATGTTCAGCATGGCGCCGTTGGCGATCAGGCGAAGCCCTTCGGCAACGCCGACGCGTTGCAATGTTTGCATGCGCCAGGGGCGGTTTTCGAGGTTCGCGCGCACGGCGCGCGGCGCGGCCGCGGGCGTGCTGGCCGTGGTGAGTTCCGCGCGCGGCGCGGACGGGATTGCCAGGCGCTCCGGCGCGGCAAGCGCCGCGTCGACTGTGGGCGTGAAGGCCATGGCGATCAGTTGATTGTCCGAGGCGTGGGCGGCGAAGGCCACATCCGCCTGCGGATCCCGCCGCGGCCGCAACACCGCCGTCGTCATTGTCGGCCTGGATGCGTGGGGAGGCGGCGCGAAGACCGCGACGCCGGGGGCCGGTTCGACCGGCGGCTGCAAGGAGGAATGAACGCCGAGGGCAAGCGCCGCAGCTAGCGGCCCGCAGAGCATGAGATAGCCCAGAGCGCGGATGACGGGATCGCTTCTGAAGGGCTTTCCCAGAGGACGGCGAACGCAATTCATCGGGCTGCTCCGAAGGTGACAATGAGGCGTCAACATGCCGGAGCTTCCGCCAAGATCGTTGTAATGCCTTCATTCAAATTCGAGGCAATCTTCGTTGATGTTGATTTACCAAGCTTGGAAACAGGTCTTTGGCGGCGTCCGAACGTTACCTTTCGTTGGGAACTCCCGGTCAATCTTACTCGGCGTCAACCAGTTTTCCCTCGTGGAGATTAATGTGCGTCTCAAAGTCGCCCTGATGTTCCCTGTCGCCGCCGTTCTCGGCTTTGTCGCGGTTCAGGCGGGTCGCCATTGGGTGGATCGCCAGGTCAGCGACAAGCTGCGTGAGGCGGACGCCCGTCCACGCGCCGTTGTGGAGCCCACGGCTTTCGGCACGATTGTCGTCGCCGCCGCGCCGCTTCGTTTCGGCGTCGAACTGAACCCTGCGGCTTTGCGTGAAATTCCCTGGCCGCTGGCGCAGATGCCGAAGGGCGCCTTCGCGAAGATCAGCGAGGTCCTCTCGGCCAATGGCAAGCGGGTGGTTATTCTGGCCATGGAAGACAACGAGCCGGTTCTCGCCGGGAAGATCACGGGGCCTGGACAGCGCGCCAATCTGGCTGCCGTGCTCGAAGAAGGAATGAAGGCCGTCTCTGTGCGCGTCGACGAGGTCGTGGGCGTCGCGGGCTTCGCGCTGCCGGGCGACAGGGTCGATGTGTTGCTGACGCGCAAACGCGAAACCGGCGACGCTTTCGCCGACATCATCTTGCAGAACCTGAGGGTCCTCGCCGTCGATCAGCTCAACGACGACCGCGCCAGCAAGGCGACGGTGTCGCGCACAGTAACCCTCGAAGTCGCCACGCAACAGGCGCAGCGGCTCGTTGTGGCGCAGAATGTCGGGTCGTTGACGCTGATTTTGCGGCCCGCCGGCTTCGCGACGACCGAAAGCGCCCAGCGCGTCACATCGTCGGATCTCGCCAACGGCGACGTCAAAGCCGCTTCCAGCCAGCCGCGCGTCGACGAGGATGGGCCGGTCGCAAGCGTCATTCATTCGAACACAACGGTTGGCGTCATCCGCAAGATGGCGCGGCAGGAATACAGCGTGCCGGCAACGCGCAAGGAATAGCGCGGGCGGGATCACAAGGGGCGTATCATGAGTTTGAAAATGAATAATATTGTCATGACGGGGCGGGGCGCGCGCCGCCTTGGCCTCGCCGTCGGCCTGCTCCTGGCTGGCGCAAGCAGCCTGGACGCGGCAAGCGTGGGGCGCGAACGAGGGAGCACGCTCGGCCTTGGCGGTCGTTCGACGGCGAGCGTCTCCATGGGCAATACCGAAACCATCAAGACAGGCGTGTCCTATATCGATCTTGTCGTCGGCGATCCCGATATCGCCGACGCCATGCCGCTGACCGACCGTTCCTTCTATATTCACGGCAAGAAGCTCGGCACGACCACCATCTCGGCCTATGATTCAAACAAGGTTCTGGTGGGCTCGATCGAGGTCGAGGTCGGTTACAACACGACGCGGCTGCGCCAGGAGCTGAAAAAGCGCTTGCCCGGCTCGAGTATCGAGGTGTCCTCGATCAATGGCCGCATCATGCTTTCAGGCGGGGTCACCGATGGCGTCGCCCTCGACAAGGCGATGACTTTAGCCAAGCAATTTGGCTCCGATGTCATCAATTCCATGACGATTTCGCAACCCCAGCAGGTGATGCTGGAAGTGCGTTTCATCGAAGTCTCGCGCAACGCCGGCAAGGCGCTCGGCGTGCGCTGGGATGTGGTGACCCGCGGCCCGAATTTTTCCATGGGCCCGGCATTGGCGGCCTCCGGCAACGCGCCCTTCGCCACGATCCTCGGGCATCTCCTGTCGGGAAAGAACACCGCCGACGCCGTGGTGCAGGCGCTCGAAGACAAAGGGCTCGCGCGCCGTCTCGCCGAACCCAACCTCATCGCAATGTCCGGCCAGTCCGCGAGCTTCCTGGCGGGCGGCGAGTTTCCGTTTCCCGTTGCCGGCAGCCTTGGCCAGGTCACGGTTGAATTCAAGAAATTCGGCGTCGGCCTGAATTTCACGCCAGTCGTTCTTGGCAACAGCATGATCAACCTCAAGATCGAACCGGAAGTCAGCCAGATCGACACGACCAATTCCGTGCAGACAGCCGCAGGCCCGGTGCCCGCCCTTGTGGTGCGCCGCGCCAACACGCAGATCGAATTGCGCGACGGCCAGAGCTTCGCCATCGCGGGGTTGTTGCAGAGCAATTCCGGCGACAATACGCGGCAATTGCCATGGCTCGGCGACGTGCCCGTGCTCGGCTCCCTGTTCAAGAGCACGGCCTTCACCAAAAACGAGACGGAACTCGCCATCATCGTCACGCCGCATCTGGTGCAGCCTTCAAAGCCGGGTCAGAAGTTGCGGTCGCCGCTTGAGGCGACGACGCCCGGCAACGACATCGACCGCTTCCTGCTCGGCAAGAAGGAACTCACGCCCGCCGAGTTGCTGCAGAGCGAAGGCCGCTCCGAGCGCGTCGCGCAGGGCCACATTCTCGATATGCGCAATGGAGGCAAAAATGCCGCACGCTGACAAGCCATCGCCGGTCCTCGCGGCGTTTGCGCTGGGCGCCTGCCTGACCATGGGGGGCTGCGCGGAATCCCTCTCGCGCAACGATTTCCTGACCGCCCATACAGGCGACGCGGTCGCGGCGAACAAAGCCGTCCACATTGTCGATCCCTGGAACAGGTCCGCGTTTGATACGCGTCTGCGCTCCGACGGCGCGCGCGCGGGCGCGGCGATGGTGCGTTACCGCAGCGGCGAGGCGGCCGCGAAACCCGCGTCCGCGCCGGCAACAAGCGGCGCACAATGATGAGCGAGCCTATGACCGCTGCAAGTTGCAACATTCTGCTGATCACTTCGGACGCCGCTCTGGGCGAGGCGTTGCGCGTCAAGACCGCCGGCGCCCGCCAGGTCAATTTTATGTTGGCCGCCCAATCGATCGAAAGCATGATCGACGTGCCTGAAGTCGACAAGGCCAGCGTCATTGTGGTCGATATCGACGCGACGCGGCGCGAACATCTTCTCGCGCTGCAAAGGCTCATGATCCGCATCGCCGGACGCGCCCCTTTGATCGTGCTGACGGAATCCTTCGACGAGGCCGTCGGACGCTGGTTTTTGCAGATCCGCGTCAGCGACTTCCTGCGCAAACCGATCCGGGCGGAAGACCTCCTGGCGGCGTGTTTGAAGACTTTGCGCACCGAGCCGACGCTCGACGACAAACAGGCTCAGGTTCTGACTTTCATGCCCGCGGCCGGGGGCGTCGGCAACACGACGCTCGCGGTCGAGGCCGCCATGCAATTGCATCAAAGCGGCGGCCAGAGCGGACAGACGACATGCCTGATCGACCTTGATTTCGACAATGACGCCTGCGCGGATTTTCTCGACCTTGAGCCGCGACTCGATCTGCGTGAAATCGGCGCGCAGGGCGAACGGCTCGACGCGCAACTGCTGGAAGTCATGCTGTCGCGTCACGACAACGGGCTTGCCTTGATCGCCGCGCCGGCGAAGCCCGCCGAGCGCCACGACATCGAGGCGGCGACCGTCGCGCGCCTTCTGGAAGTCGCGGCTGGACGCTTCGACAATCTCGTGATCGACTTGCCGCGCACCTGGAATCCCTGGACCAACGACGTCCTCGCCGGCTCGGACCGCATTTTCGTCGTCACCGACATGACCGTGCCGGGACTGCGCTTCGCGCGCCGTTTGGCGAGCAGCATTGGAGGGCGCATCGCGCAGTCCAACCCGCCACGGGTGATTGTCAATCGATTCCAGACCGGATTGCTGTTTGGCGGCAGTCTGCGCAAATCCGACGTGGAGCGGGCGCTCGGAACAGCTTTCGCAGGGCAGGTCTCGAACAATTATCAGGTTGTGCGCGAAGCCATCGACCGCGGCGTGCCGCTTGAAACCGTCAAGCCGGGCAATTCCGTCACAACGGATCTGAAGCGAATTCTGTTCGCGCAACAAGCCGCCTGACCGGAGCGACACAATGTTTGGCCGATTTTCCGCCCGCCGGCTCGCCGGCAACGAAGCTTTCGACGTCCCCCCGCCGCCATCGCCCGCACAGGCGCCCGCGAAGGTCATGGATATTCC
>JANYDZ010000548.1 GCA_025363375.1 Hyphomicrobiales bacterium | reverse complement strand
CGGTGACCATCTCCGGGCCCGCGAGCGCCGGGGCCCGGAGGACCGCCTCGTCGTCAGAGCCGCGCGAGGAGCTTGTCGGCGAAGAGGTACGCGTCGCCCGGCCAGCGCGCCGACACGTATGCGCCGTCCTCCACCACGAAGGCCGGCGCGTGGTCGATGGCCGTCCCTCGCTTCGTGAACGTGCGTGGGCCCACCACCAGCTGCGCGCCGTGATCGAGCGCGGCGCGCACCTCGTCCTCCACGTACGCGGGATAGGTGCGGTAGTAGTTGCCGAGCTTCCAGAACGTGAAGAGATACGCGCTCCGCTCCATGTATTTCGGGAGGCAGGTGGTGCGCTTGCCGGCGATCACGCTCTTTCCGGTCCGCGGATCGCGCGTGCGCGCGAGGGCGAGGACGCCGTGGCAGATGGCCGCCACCGGCCTCTGCAGCGTCCAGAAGGCTGCCGGCGCGCCGGACAAGACGCGGCTTTGGGCGATGATGGAAACGCCCATGGCTATCCTCAACGCGGATGCGATCGCGCGCACCGCCGCGGACCCCAATTCCCGACTGTCGGTCCTCGTGATGGGCACCAACGATCTCGCCCGCGAGACCCGCGCCCGCCAGACCCGCGGCCGAGCCGGCATGCTGCCATGGATCGCCACCTGCATCGCCGCCGCGCGCGCTCACGGCGCCGACATTCTCGACGGCGTGTTTGGCGATTTCAACGATTTCGAAGGATTGCGCGCCGAATGCGAACAGGGCCGCGACATGGGCATGGATGGCAAAACACTCATTCATCCAGGACAGATAGAAATCTGCAACGAAGTTTTCGCGCCGGACCCCGCCGAAATCGCCTGGGCGCGGAAAATCATCGACGCCTTTGACCTGCCTGAAAATATCGGCAAAGGCGCGATTGCTCTGGATGGCCGGATGGTCGAGCTGTTGCACGCGGATATCGCGCGCCGCACGCTTGCCCTTGCCGACGCTGTCGCGGATAACGCCATTTAGCGTTCGCGGGGAATTGAGCCTTCGGGCAGGGTCCAGCCGCGACGCGACGGCGGGATCGTATGGAAATCCGACATGACTCACGACGATTCCGCACAAAATCCCGGACATGGCGCGGCGACGCCTCAGTCAGGCCGGGAACCGCGCGTCATCGAAGCGCTGGCGGAATTTCCGCCGGCAGCCGATACGCCCGCCACGCCGGCGGAAGCGCCCGAACCGCTTATAACGCCGCTACGGCGGGGCCCCAATCGTTTGCTGCGCGTCTGCGCCGCGCTGGGCGTCGTGGGACTGGCGGCCGGCGGCGGATTTTTCCTGTGGAACACGCAATTTCCCGGCGACGATCCGGCCAGCTTCAAAAGCGAAGCGCAAACCGCGTCGACCGGCGCCGCTGACGCCGAAAAAGCGGTCGTCGCGCTTGTCCACGCGCAGGAACAGATCGCCGCTCTGGAAAGACGCCTCGCCGTGCTTGAGCAGAAAGCGCCGCCGATCGTTCCATCCGACGCAATTGCCGGGCTTGAGCGCCGCGTGGCCGCGCTCGACGCCGCCGCCAAAACCATGAGCGGAAGTGTCGCCGGTCTGCCGGCTTTTGACCGCCGGCTTGCGGCCCTCGAAACCGCGCCGCCAAAGGCCGGAGAGGCAGGACCAGCGCCCGAACCTTTTGTGCCGCAACCGCCCGTTGACCTCGCGCCGCTGGACGCGGCAATAGCAGCTTCGAGCGCGCGAATGGGCGCGCTTGAAACGGCGCTCGGAGCCAGAATCGGCGCGATTGAAACAAATCTTGCCACGCCCAAAACCGAAATTCGCGCCACCCAGGCGCCGGCCGCGCTGGCGGTCCGCGAATCCGACCCCGCCGCGCTTGTCGTCGTCGCGCAGGCCATTCGGCAGGCGCTGGAGCGGGGCGAGGGCTTTGCCGCCGAAATCGCCGCCGCCGAAAATCTGGGGCTGGACGCCGGCAAGCTGGCGCCGCTGCAAGCCGTCGCGCGCGACGGCGCGCCAACCACGCGCGCGCTAGCGGCGACGTTTCGCGCGGTTGCGCGCGCCACGCTGGACGCAGCGCAGCCGCCACGAACTGAAAGCCCGGGTCTGCTCGATCAATTGAGCGACGCGGCCGGAAAACTCGTGCGTGTGCGCCCCGCGGGCGAGGCGAAGGGCGACGACGCTCCGGCTCTTGCCGCGCAGATCGAGGCGGCCCTTGAGCGAGGCGCCGTCGCGCCGGCGCTCGCCGCCTGGGACAAAATGCCGCCGCCGGCCCGCAAGGTCTCGGAGACGTGGGCCGCCAGCGCCCGGCAACGCGTCGGCGCGGATGTCGCCGCGCAAGCCATTTTCCATGCCGCGATTGCCGAACTTGGACGCAAACGGAGCGCTCAATGATCCGGGTTTTACTGTTTATAGCATGTGTCGCCCTCGCGGCCTTCGGTCTCGGCTGGATCGCCGACCAGCCAGGCGACGTCGCCATCACGTTTCGCGGACAGCAATACGATACGTCTCCCCTGATCGCGCTCGCCGGCGTCGCCGCCGTCGCGTTCCTGTTCGCCGTTGTTTTTGCAATGGCGGGCTATCTTCTGCGGCTGCCGGCGCGGCTGCGCGCAAACCGCCGCGCCCGGCGGCAAACCAAGGGTTTCGACGCCCTGACGCGCGGCATGATCGCGGCCAGCGCCGGCGATCTGCGCAACGCCCGACGCGCCAGCGCCGACGCCGCCAAACATCTTGGCGACCAGCCGCTGACCATGCTGCTCGACGCCCAGACCTCGTTGCTCGCGGGCGACCGCGCGGCGACCGAGCAGACCTTTTCACGCATGGCCGATCATCCCGAAACGCGGGTGCTGGGACTGCGCGGCCTGCACGTGGAAGCCCGCCAGCGCGGCGACGCGGCGGCGGCTCACGAATACGCCGAGGCCGCGCACCGGATCGCGCCGCTGCCCTGGGCCGGACAGGCGGTCCTGGAACATCATTCGGCGCAACAAAACTGGACCCGCGCTCTGCAAGCGGTTGAGACCAACCTGGCGCAAAAGACCATCGACAAACCGACCGCCAATCGCCAGCGCGCGGTGCTGAAGACCGCGCTCGCGCTTGCTCTTGCGCCAGGCCAGGCCGAAGAGGCGCTGAAACTTGCCAGTGAAGCCGTCTCGCTTGCGCCCGATCTCGTGCCCGCGTCGACCTTTGTGGGCCGCGCGCTTGGCCGGCGCGGCGACCTGCGCAAGGCGGCGCGTTTGCTGGAAGGCGCATGGCGGCTTGGACCGCATCCCGACATCGCCGCCGTCTATCTGGATATTCGCCCCGGCGATTCCTCAACCGACCGGCTGAAGCGCGCCCAGACGCTCGCGCGTCTCGCCCCGAAGGATGTCGAAAGCTGTCTCGCGGTCGCCCGCGCCGCAATCGCCGCGCGCGAATTCGCGGTGGCGCGCGAAAGCATGGAGCCGCTGATCGCGGCCACTCCCGACAATCGTCCAACGGCGCGCACCTGCATGGCCATGGCCGAACTGGAGGAAGCCGAGAAAGGCCCCTCTGGCGCGGTTCGTGAATGGCTCGCCCGCGCGTCACGGGCGCCGCGCGACAAGGCCTGGGTCGCCGATGGCGTCGTCTCCGATGTCTGGGCGCCATTTTCGCCGGTATCGGGCAAACTGGACGCATGGATCTGGCAGACCCCGCCGGAACGCCTCACCAACGCCTGGGAACCGCTACGCGACCCGGTATTCGCTGCCTTTCCGGAAGAGACGATTGCAACGACGATCTCCTTGCCTCCCGCCGGAGCGCATCAGGCGCTTGCGGACCTCGATCCTGTAAATCCCGAACCGTTAAACCTGAAAGGCGCCGTCCAAACCCCGGAGGCCCGGTCCGGTCTCGCAACGCGGTTGAAGGAAGCCGCCTTTCCTATGGCGACCGCCCCGGACGATCCGGGGCCGGCTCGTTCCTGAAAACGCAAGCGCTGGTGCATCCGATAGCCCCGCGAAAACACCGTCAAAAACCGATTGCCAATCTCAAAAAGAGAGTAGGAAAAGCGGCTCACCTGCTGTATCAACGCCGCAGCGCCGATTTAGCTCAGTCCGGTAGAGCAACCGCTTCGTA
>JANYDZ010000531.1 GCA_025363375.1 Hyphomicrobiales bacterium | reverse complement strand
CGCGCATCGGGAAATGCGGCGCAGGCACTTCGCAGACCAGCGAGGAGGCGATCGAGAATCAGCACCCCGACCTTGAATCAGAAACAGGACTCGCCGGATACAAGAAAAATCGCTGGCGGGCGGTCATTTAGAATTGCTGGCCAAATTGACCGCACGCCGCGCCGTGCTTATTTGAACGCCGAACTTTCCACAGAGCATCCCATGGCCATTCGCCCGATTATCTGCCTGCCCGATCCGCGCCTGCGCCTCGTGTCGAAACCCGTCGCGAAGGTGGACGAAGGCGTGCGCGCGCTGATGGACGACATGCTCGAGACCATGTACGACGCGCCCGGCGTCGGGCTTGCCGCGATCCAGATCGCCGAGTCGACGCGCGTAGTGGTGATCGACACCGCCAAGAAGGACGATCCACCGACGCCGTTGTTTTTCGTCAATCCGGTGATAACATGGTCTTCCGAGGAAAAGAGCACGCATGAAGAGGGTTGCCTTTCGATCCCGGACTATTACGAGGAGATCGAGCGGCCCGCCAGGGTGCGGGTGCGCTTTCTCGACCGCGACGGCAACCAACAGGAAATGGACACGGAAGGCCTGCTGGCCACCTGCATCCAGCACGAGATCGATCATCTCAACGGCGTGCTGTTCATCGACTATCTCTCGCGGTTGAAACGCGAGCGCGCCATCAAGAAATTCGCCAAGGCGGCAAAGCGCTCGGCGGACGACCCGGATGACGACCGCCCGAAGATGGGCGGACCCCGCGAATAACGCACGCTGGCGAAAGCTTAAATGAGTTTACGCGTCATCTTCATGGGCACGCCGGAATTTTCGGTTCCGTCGCTGACCCAAATCATCGACGCCGGCCATGAGGTCGTCGCGGTGTACACGCGCGCTCCGAAACCCGCGGGACGCGGCATGGAACCGCGGCCCTCGCCGGTGCATCGATTCGCCGAACGTTTTGGAATTCGCGTGCATACGCCGAAATCGCTGCGCGACGACGCGGCCGCGGAGCTTTTTAACACGCACAAAGCCGATGTCGCCGTTGTCGTCGCCTACGGTTTGATTTTACCCAAGCCCATCCTTGAGGCGCCGGCTCAAGGTTGTCTCAATCTGCACGCCTCATTGTTGCCGCGCTGGCGCGGCGCGGCGCCCATTCAGCGCGCGATCATGGCGGGCGATTCGGAAACCGGCGTCATGGTCATGCGGATGGACGAAGGTCTCGACACAGGCGCCGTCGTCATGGGAGAACATGTCCCCATCGCCCCCGACATGACCGCAGGCGATCTCCATGATCGCCTGTCCATCGTTGGAGCCGACCTTATGGCGCGGGCGCTTGCGGCATTGTCTTGCGGTTCGCTTACGTACCGCCCGCAAAGCATCGAAGGCGTGACCTACGCCAACAAGATCGAAAAGGCTGAATGCCGCATTGACTGGACGAAATCGGCGCGGGAGGTCCACGATCACATTCGCGGCCTGTCGCCGTTTCCGGGCGCATTCTTTGAAATCGATCTCGGACGGGGTCCAGAGCGCGTCAAGGCGTTGCGCTCGCGCCGCATGGACACGCACGGCGCCATTGGCGGCGTTCTCGACGACGCGCTCGCCATTGCTTGCGGCGAGGGCGCAATCCGATTGATACAAGTGCAACGCGCGGGCAAGGGACCGATGAACACGGCGGATTTTCTGCGCGGAACGCGCGTGTCGCGCGGGCAACGGCTCACTTGAGATGCCGCGCTACAAACTCACCATTGAATATGACGGCGGGGCCTACGTCGGTTGGCAAAGGCAGCCCAATGCAATGTCCGTGCAGCAGGCGATTGAGGACGCGCTCGCCATATTTTGCGCGGAACGGCCGCTCATTCAAGGCGCTGGCCGCACCGATGCCGGCGTTCACGCGTTGGGTCAGGTCGCGCATGTGGATCTCGGGCGCGATTGGCGCGCGGATGTCGTGCGCGACGCCGCAAACGCGCATCTCGTTGGAAAATCCATCGCGATTTTGCGGGCCGAGAAGGTCGCTGATTCCTTCAACGCGCGTTTCTCCGCCATCAAACGTCATTATCTCTATCGCATCCTGAACCGGCGCGCACCGCCAACGATCGATCGCGGCTTTGTGTGGCATCTAAAGCGCAAGATTGACGCGCAGGCCATGCACGACGCCGCGCAATGCCTTGTCGGCAAGCACGATTTTTCCACGTTTCGCGACGCCGAATGCCAGGCCAATTCGCCGCTGCGCACGCTCGACGAAATTTCAGTGAGGCGCGTGGGCGACGAGGTCCGCGTCAATGTTTCCGCGCTGTCGTTTCTACACCGGCAAGTGCGCTCGATGGCTGGATCGCTGGAGAACGTCGGCGCCGGCAAATGGAGCGCCGCCGACCTGCGCGCCGCCCTTGAAGCGCGTGACCGCGCGCGCTGCGGACCCGTGGCGCCGCCCAACGGGCTTTATCTCACGCATATCGATTATCCGGAAAAGTAGGCTTCGAGCACGCGCGCGTAAATTGCCGTGAGCTTTTCCAGATCCGCAATGGCCACGCGCTCGTCCACCGCGTGCATGGTCTTGCCCACGAGGCCAAATTCGAGCACTTCCGCGTAATTGCGGATAAAGCGCGCGTCCGAAGTGCCGCCGGTTGTCGAGAAAACCGGCTTGCGGCCGGTTTCCTCCTCGACGGCGCGGGAAAAAAACTCGAAAAATTTTCCCGGCTGCGTGAGAAAGGCGAGCGCATTGGTGGGCTGAAATTGCAGCGTGTAGCGCGCGCCCTGGGCGGCTGTCTCCAGCCGCTTGCGAATCTCTGTTTCCAGCGTCGCCGGCGTCCACAGATCGTTGAAGCGGATGTTGAACAAAGCCCGCGCCTCGGCGGGAATGACGTTCACCGCCTTGTTTGCGGTGTCGAGCGACGTAATTTCGAGATTTGAAGCGTCGAAATGTTCCGTACCTTCATCGAGCGCCGTCGCGCGCAGCGCGGGCAGCATGCGCATGAGGTGATGCACGGGATTGTCCGCGAGCTTGGGATAGCCGACATGGCCCTGTTTGCCATGCACGATGAGCGAAGCCGACAGCGAACCGCGCCTGCCTATCTTGATCATGTCGCCGAGGGCTTCGGGATTGGTTGGCTCGCCTAGAACGCAATGGTCGAACTTTTCTCCGCGCGCCTTCGCCCATTCCAGCAGTTTGATGGTGCCATTGACGGCGGGGCCTTCCTCGTCGCCGGTGATGAGGAAGGCGATGGAGCCGTTCGGAATCCCGTGTTTGGCAACATACCCGAGCGCAGCCGCCACCGAAGCGGCGACGCCGCCTTTCATGTCCACAGCGCCCCGGCCCCACATCATGTCATCGGCGATTTCTGCGGAGAATGGATCAAAGCGCCAGTGTCTGGAATCGCCGGGCGGCACGACATCGGTGTGACCCGCGAAGACGAGGCACGGCGAACCCATCCCGATGCGCGCGTAAAGATTTTCCGTGTCGGGCCAGCCGGGCTCCGAAAAAACAACGCGATGGGCCGCAAACCCAGCGCCCTTGAGCACGCCCTCCAGCAAGCCGAGAGCGCCCGCGTCTTCCGGCGTGACAGAGGGGCAGCGAATGAGATCGCGGGCAAGAGAGATTACGTCGATCATGTCGACAGGAAGCTTACAAGATTTTTTCCGGCGGAACCACTACCGGGGATCGGGTCCGAAGCGGTTCGGGCCCCTGGTTCCCTGGCGAACGCCAAGTTCGGCAAGGACCACGCCGAGAACGCCCAGCAGCGGCAATCCAATAATCCAGCCAATCATTGTGAATTCCGTTCCTTCCTGCGTCAATGCGAAGGCTTCGCAGATTGAAAAGACAAGCAGCAGTGCGACAAAAACAAACGACAGGTTTGGACCCTGATTGCGGTCTTGCTGGCGTTTGCTGAGCACCGCGAACAGCGGCCAGGCGCAGATGATATCGAGGAACAACGAAAGATTGCGGAACCACAGGGGCGCCACGTCATTGTCGATGTTGATGTTCCATTGACGCGCCAGTGGCGTCTGGATTGCAAATTGAAACAGGAAGATGGAGCCCAGTCCAAGCCAGAAGGACAGGCGGGATATGCGGCCATCGAGCGAGAAGAAGAGATGCTGGAAGTTCATTGCCCAGCAATAGCACAGAGGCGCCGAAGTCCACAGACTTCGATCAAACAGGCTTATCCTCGCGCAAGCCCAGTTCGACTATGCACCAGATTGCAACGGCCAGCAACGCAACATCGCAGAGAGCAACAATCATCCATGGCATGGAATCCGCCACGCGCGGCTGCAACCAGTGCGCCGCGCCCGTTACCAAAGCACCCAACGGCAACAGGCCCGCCAGGCTGGTCTGCCCGCCTCTAGCGCGCAGGCGCTTGATCGACAGATTGACGTAACAAACCGCGATCAGGATCACCGCGAAGGCGTAAACGCACAGATACGTGAATGTGACGATGGTCATGGCGTCGATGAGCTTTCGCTCATCAAGGCCGCGATTGGCATAGGGCGACAGCAGCCTCCATCCTCCTGCGATTGCGATCAGCAAGGCGACGAGGATCGCAACGCCGCGGCGCCATTCCCGGCGGTCAATGGCTCCCTGATCGGAGCGAAACAAGAAACGCAGGTCTCGCGCCGCCGCAGGATCGCTCATCAATCCCTCAGGAGCTCGTTGATGCCGGTCTTGGAGCGCGTCTGCGCATCAACGGTCTTCACGACAACGGCGCAGTAGAGCGAAGGGCCAGGCGAGCCATCAGGCAGGTTCTTGCCGGGAAGGGACCCGGGGACGACGACGGAATAGGGCGGCACGTAGCCGACATGGACCTTGCCGGTGTTGCGGTCGATGATTTTTGTCGAGGCGGAAATGAAGACACCCATGGAGAGAACCGAACCTTCGCCGACGATGACGCCTTCGACAACTTCCGAGCGCGCGCCGATAAAGCAGTTGTCTTCAATGATGGTGGGGTTGGCTTGCAAAGGTTCCAGCACGCCGCCGATGCCGACTCCGCCAGAGAGATGCACATTCTTGCCGATCTGGGCGCAGGAACCGACGGTCGCCCAGGTATCAACCATGGTGTTCTCGTCGACAAAGGCGCCAAGGTTCACGAAGGACGGCATGACCACGACGTTTTTGGCGATGAAGGCGGATTTGCGCACGATACAGCCGGGAACCGAGCGGAAGCCGGCGGCAGCGTGTTCCTTCGCCGTCCAGCCCTCGAATTTCGAGGGCACCATGTCCCACCATGTGCCGCCGTCCGGACCGCCGGAAATCGCCCATTTATCGTTGAGGCGGAAGGACAGCAGCACGGCCTTTTTCAGCCATTGATTGACCTGCCAGGCTTCCGGACCCGTCTTGCCCCCGTCCTTGAAAGCGACGCGCGCCTGACCGGAATCGAGCAGGTTCAGCGCGTGATCGACGGCGTCGCGCGCCGCGCCCGTTGTTGACGCATTGATGTTGGCGCGATCCTCGAATGCGGCCTCAATGGTTTTTTCAAGTTGCGCGAGGGACATGGGTCATTGCTCCGGAACGGGTTGATTTGGGCCGGAGGTGTCGTCGGGCGCGGCGCGAGAGTCAAGCTTGGGTTATGCGGCGGATGCCGCCGCCCCATATTGTTCGTCGCTGACGTGCTCCATCCAATCGACGTGCTTGCCGTCTTTCGCCGCCTGAATGGCGACATGGACCATGGCGATTGTTGGCGAGGCTCCGTGCCAGTGCTTTTCACCCGGCGCGAAGAAAACCACATCGCCGGCGCGGACCTCCCGAACCGGGCCGTCCAAGGCCTGAACACGACCGACGCCTGAGACGATCTTCAACGTTTGGCCAAGCGGATGGGTGTGCCAGGCCGTGCGCGCGCCGGGCTCGAAGGTGACGGTAACGGCCCGCACCATCGCCGGCGCCTCGATGATCGGGTCCTGCCAGACCGTGCCGGTGAAATAGTTGGCCGAGGCGCGGATGGAATTCACCGCGCCCAATCGTGTGATGTCCATCGCTTATTCCTGTTTTCCGCCTTACTTCACCAGCGACACATTCAAAATCGCCGTCTTCCCCGCTTGCACCGCCGCGAGGCCATCCTTGATCGCCTTGCGCAATTCATCCGGCGTCGAAGCCTTGGCGCCAAAGAAATCGAAGTGGACGCCAAGCTTGTCGTATTCGGGGCCCACGATATCGACGCCGTAATGCACCTTCGTGGTGTCCGAAACGCCGCCTTCATAATAGAGCACGTGGCCCTTGCGCATGGCCTCGTACTTCTGATTGTTGCAGACGATGACGAAGATTGGAAGTTCGTAGGCTTTCGACGCGCCGAACGCCTGGATGATGGGATTGTAGAGGAACGATCCATCGCCCACGAAAAGCACGGTCGTGCGATCCTTGACGCCGAGCTTGACGCCCAGCGTCGCGCCAATGCCTTGTCCCAGCGCGCCGCCGGTAACACGGAAAAAGCTTTGCGGCTCGTTCAACGGCAGGTGCGGCCGCATCTGAGGCATGTGCGTGATTGTTTCGTCGCAGACCACCACGTCCTTCGGGAACATCTCGCCGGCTATGGCGGCGAGCGCGATGCAGTCGAGTTTTTCCGCCGCGACGGCGTTTTTGCCCGCGGCTTCGAGGCTGGCGACGAGCTTGTTGTGTTCAGCAGTCCATTTCTCGACGCGGGCATCGACCTTCGCCTTGTCGGCGGCGGTCGGGGCCGCGGCAGCGGCGAGCAGATTTAGCGCTGCCGCCACGTCGCCCTCAAGATAGCGGTCGGCTCCGAGCACCTGATAGGCAAGGCTCATCTTCAGCGGATTCTCGCTGATGGCGATGATCTTGCCCTTGCCCGGACGTTTGGACGGCGGATACCACGGCGCTTTACCCGAAATAAGCAGAATGAGATCGCTTTCGTTGAGGTGATCGAAATTGCCGTAGCCCATCCACATCGGATGGTTCTTTGGAAAATTCGTGTAGACGCTGGCGCGACCGTTGATAACGGGAATGCCTTGCGTCTCCGCGAGCTTCACCAATGCCTTGAACGCTTCGGGGTCGCGCCCCGCGCCTTCGACGACGATGGTCGGATTTTTCGCGGCGCGCAGCAGGGCGGCGACCTCCTCGACATCGCGCGGCAACGGCGCAAGTTTGGGGGCGGGCGGGATCGCCGGCAGGTCGCTCGGCTTTTTCCACTCATGCAACATGCATTCGAGACCGACGTTCACGTACACCGGGCCCTGCGGCTGGCGTTGGGCCAACTCCATCGAGCGGGTGACGGTGTTGTAGAGCGTCGGCGCGGAAGTCACCTGCGTCGACCATTTGACAATGGGATCGACAAAACGATGGGCGCCGCCGACGCTGACGCCGCCGTAAAACTGCGGCTCGACCGGCTGCTCCGGATCGTCGCCGAAGGTCACGGCTTCGCCGGACATGACAAGCATGGGGATTTCCTGCTGCGTCGCAGACAGCATGGCCATGGAGCCATGCATCAGGCCGACGCCCGCGTGGATCAGCACCGCCTGCGGCTTGCCGGTGACGGCCGTATAGCCGAGCGCCATGTCGACAGCGACAGTCTCATGCCAGCAATCGAGGAATTGCGGGCCGGCGTTCTTCTCGACGGTCTGGCGCGCCATCGCCTCCCACACCGGGCTCCATTCGGAACCGGGTGACGACATGATGTAATCGACGCCGAGATTGCGAAACGCCTCCATGATCGCTTCGCCGCCGTCCTGATAGTTCTTTTTCATGGGTCCTCCCGGGGGTAAATTTGAATTAAATCAGGCATAACACTTGTTGAACTTAACCGTCCATCTTCAAGGCGGCAATGAACGCCTCTTGCGGGATCTCCACCTTGCCGAACTGACGCATTTTTTTCTTGCCTTCTTTTTGTTTGTCGAGGAGCTTGCGTTTGCGGGTGGCGTCGCCGCCGTAGCATTTCGCCGTCACGTCTTTGCGCAAAGCGCGGATGGTTTCGCGGGCGATGATTTTTCCGCCTATGGCGGCCTGCACGGGAATCTGGAACATGTGCGGCGGGATCAGCTCGCGCAGCTTCTCCACCATGGCGCGCCCCCGCATGTCCGCGCGGGTGCGATGCACCAGCATGGAGAGCGCATCGACCGGCTCGGCGTTGACGAGAATCGACATTTTCACAAGATCGCCGGTCTTGTAATCGGTCAGCGTGTAATCGAAGCTCGCGTAGCCCTTCGAGATCGACTTCAGCCGGTCGTAGAAATCAAACACGACTTCGTTGAGCGGAAGTTCGTAGATCACCATGGCGCGCTTGCCGACATAATTGAGATCGATCTGGACGCCCCGCCTGTCCTGACAGAGTTTCAACACCGACCCCAGATATTCATCGGGTGTCAGGATTGTGGCCTTGATCCAGGGCTCCGCAATATCCTCGATCTTCACGATATCGGGCATGTCGGCGGGATTGTGCAGTTCAATCACCGAGCCGTCGTTCAATGTGATCCTGTAGATGACGGACGGCGCCGTCGCGATCAGGTCGAGGTTGAATTCGCGTTGCAGGCGTTCCTGAATGATTTCGAGATGCAGCAGGCCGAGAAAGCCGCAGCGAAAGCCGAATCCGAGCGCGGCCGAGGATTCCATCTCGTAGGAAAAGCTCGCGTCGTTCAGACGTAGCCGGCCCATGGCAGCGCGCAAATCCTCGAAATTCGCGGCGTCCACGGGAAAAAGCCCGCAGAACACCACCGGTTGGGCGGGCTTGAAGCCTGGCAGAGCCTCCGCGCAGCCCTTCTTCTCGTCGGTGAGCGTGTCGCCGACACGTGTGTCCGCGACCTGCTTGATTTGCGCTGTGATGAAGCCTATTTCGCCGGGCCCCAGCCGCTCGACGTCCAGCATTTTCGGCTTGAACACGCCGATTTTTTCGATTTCGTAATGTGCGTCCGTGCCAATCATCTTAATGCGCTGGCCACGTTTCATAGAGCCATCGATGACGCGCACCAGCACCACGACGCCAAGATAGGCGTCGTACCAACTGTCGACCAGCAAAGCTTTCAATGGGGCGGTCTCGTCGCCTTTCGGAGGCGGCAGCCGCGTGACAATCGCTTCCAGCACGAGATCGATGCCAATGCCGGTTTTGGCGGAAATGGGCACGGCTTGGGAAGCGTCCAGACCAATGACATCCTCGATCTGTTGCTTGACTTGGTCCGGCTCTGCGGCGGGCAGATCGATCTTGTTTAATATAGGAACGATCTCATGGCCGGCATCGAGCGCGT
>JANYDZ010000521.1 GCA_025363375.1 Hyphomicrobiales bacterium | reverse complement strand
CAAAATCCTCGCCGACGATCCGCGCGCGGCGGGCGAGGGATACGCGACCTTCGCCACGACCTATGAATTTCTGGGACGCGGCTATCAGCTCGCGCTGGCCGGGCAGAATCTTTCGTTCACGCGCAATCTGCTGGAAGGCGGCACGCGCGTGGCGCGGGGCGAATACGCGGTGTATTTCCCGCAAAAGTTTCCGGACTATGTCCTGCTGAAACAATTGCCGGTGAAATTTGTTTGGCCCAACGAAGGGTCGCCCTATCAGGTGTTCATGCTGGCGAGGCTGAAACGCGCGCCGCATCCCAACGCCGCGCGGTTGCTGCTGAACTTTTTTCTCGAACCCGAAGCGCAGTTGCTTTACGCGCGCTCGGGACGCGGCCCGACGGTGAAAGGCGCGCTTGAAAAAGCGCCGCCCGATATCCGGAGCGCGCTGGGAGCCAAGTTGCTGGCGACGACGGATCCTGATCGCGAGGATGAGTTTTTCAAAATCGCAAGCGAGATTTACGGACCGGCGTAGGATTTGCGCCCGCCGCTAATGTTGCGTGCCGTGGTTCACGCTTGCCGCCGTCGCGCCGCCGCTCGGCGCGGCGGCGTCCGCCACGACAATCGGCGGCCCGGCGACGACATCGCCCGTCACCACGATCTCGCCGATCATGAAGGGATGCGGCGTGCAGATGTAGGTGTAGCGTCCCGGCTTGTTGAAGGTGACGCCCGCCGACTTTCCGGCTTCGAGCATGCCGGTGTCCCAGCCCCCCTCCGACGCGCTCGCCGCGTTGTGCGGCTGCGAGCCCTTGTTGGTGAAGGTGATTTTCGCGCCGGCCTTCACGGCGACACGCACAGGCGCAAAGGCGAAGTCCTGTAGTTCAACGTTCGCCGTCGCGACAGCCGGCATGTCAAAAAACACGCCCGCCGGCGGCGGCGGGGGCGCCGCGAATTCGGCGAGGGCGCGGCCGCCGGGGCCGCCCTTGAGCGAGAAAGCCCAGACGACGTCGCTGTTTTGCGACGTCGTCTGGATGGAGACGCCGCCCGAAGCGATGGCGACATATTGCACGCCGTCGATCTGGTAGGTGACGGCGGGCGCGTCCGCGCCGGCGCCGGTCTGGAACTCCCACAGCAGTTTTCCGTCGCGCGCGTTATAGGCCTGAAATTTTCCATCGGGTTCGCCGTGGAACAGCACGTCGCTTGCCGTCGTCAACGCGCCCGAGCCCTGCCCTATCGAATACGGACGGCGCTGCTGCCAGACGATTTTGTTGGTGCGGGAATCGACGGCGGTCAGCGTGCCGCCATATTTCACGCCGACCGGCGGGCTCGCCTGTTTGCCCGTGCCGCGCAGAATGCGGCTTTGCGGACGATCCGCCGCCGCGACGTAAAAATAGCCGGTTCGCGGCGACCAGGACATGGGCGCCCAGTTGGGTCCGCCATTGCCGCCGGGCGACATGAGCAGAGGTTGATCGTAGATCACGCCAAAAATACATTTGACGATCCAGTTTTCGAGGGCCTGCGGACATTGCGGCATGACGGCGTCGCCGCGCGGAATGGGCTGCGTAGGCGAAGACGCCACGCGCGCGTCGACCTCGACGGGCTTTTCGTCGATGCCGATGAGCGGCTTTCCGGTCTCGCGGTCAAGAATATAAATCCAGCCGGTCTTGCAGGCCTCCGCAATGCCCTTGCGCTTCTTGCCGTCATAAACCTGATCGAACAGCACGACAGGGCTCGGACAATCGAAATCCCAGAGGTCGTGATGCACCATCTGGTAGTGCCAGGCGTATTTGCCGTCGAGGCGCAGCGCCACCATCGAGGCGCTGAAGAGATTGTCGCCGGGCCTGTCGATGCCCATGCCGCCGGCTTCGGGACCTGGATTGCCGGTGGAGAAATAGAGCAGTCCCAGTTCAGGGTCGATGGCCGGCGTGTTCCAGACATTCGCGCCGCCGGATTTCCAGGCGTTGGCGCGTTTGGGATCGGGATCGTCGGGCTTCGGCCAGGTTTGCGAGCCGAATTCGCCCGGCGCGGGCGCGGTGTAAAAGCGCCAGTTTTCCTTGCCGCTCCCGGCGTCGAGAGCGGCGACAAAACCGCGCGCGCCGCGATCGCCGCCGGAGATGCCGGTATAGAGAACGCCGTTGTAAAACAGCGGCGCGGAGGTGATGGTGTAACCGTCCTGCCAGCGCGCGAGTTGCGCGCGCCAGACTTCCTTTCCGGTCTTCATATCAAGCGCGGCCATGGCGCCGTTGAGCATGCCGAGGTAGACGCGGCCATCGCCAATGGCGAGCCCGCGATTGTCCCAGCCGCAGCAGACGGTGTTGATGTTTTGCTCGATTTTCGAGCGCCATTCCCAGATGAGCGCGCCGGTTTTTCCATCGAGCGCAAAAACATCGTCGTTGCCGGTGACGATGTAGAGAACGCCGTCCTTCACGATGGGCGTCGCTTCAAACGAATATTTCGCGCCAAGGCCCGAGCCCAGATGCGTGGCCCATGCGCCTTTCAGGTTTTTGACGTTGTCGGGCGTAATCTGTTTCAGCGTGGAGTAACGCGAATTGCCGGCGTCGCCGCCGTTGGTGAGCCAGTCTTTGCCGGCGGGCTTGCGCAGGTCGGCGGGGCTTTGGGCAAGGGCGGGCGCGGCGAGGATAAGCAGCGCGCCGACGAAAAGGCGAAGAGGGGGCATTGTGAGTCACCTTGATGTAAACCGGTCTGGATCAGCGCATCGGCACAGGCCGACGCATGGCGCGTTGAACGCCGCGGCGCAACCCCTCTCCGCGCTGTGCGGAGCGAAGGCGTTTCCGCGCCGCTTTTTCTATTTCTTCGGCGCAACCGCCGGCACCGGCAATCCCGCGATCTTCAACTGCACGGAATGCAGCGTGTTGCGCGTGGTAAAGAACAGCGTTTTCCAGTCGTCGCCGCCAAAGCAGCAGTTGCTGGTCATGGGGTGGCCGTGGACGATGCGGCCGAGTTTCTTGCCTTCGGACGAGAGAATGTAAAGGCCGCCGGAACCTCCGCAGTAAATGTTGCCGGCGACATCCACCTTCATGCCGTCGGGCGCGCCGGGCTCGGGGCCGGAGAGATCGGCGACGACTTTGCCCGTGCCTTTGGAAAGCGTGCCGTTGGGCAGCAATTCGTAGGAGCGGATGTGCGCGCGCCGGGTGTCGTTGATGTAGAGCAGTTTTTCGTCGGGCGAAAAGGCGATGCCGTTGGGAAACAGACAATCGTCCGCAAGCAGGCTCACCGTGCCAAGATCCGGCGACACGCGATAAACGCCGATCATGTTGAGGTCCCACATTTCCGGCGCGTTCACCCATGTCCAGGGGTCGGTGATGTAGATGGAGCCGTCGGATTTCACGACGACATCGTTGGGGCGGTTGAGGCGCTTGCCCTGCCAGTTGTTGAGCACCACGGTCTGCGAACCGTCGAGTTCGGTGCGCGTCACCCGACGCTGGTCGTGTTCGGCGACGAGCAACCGTCCCTGCAAATCGCGCGTCAGACCATTGGCGCGGTTGGAAGGATCGCGAAACACGCCGACGCCCTGTCCCGGCGTGTATTTCATGATCCTGCTGTTGTGAATGTCGCTGAACAGCAGATAGCCGCTCTCCTTGATCCACACGGGCCCTTCGGCGGGGCCGAGCGCGCCGCCGAAACCATTGCCGAGTTCCTTCACCGGCTCGGTTGTCGAGAGGATGGCGTCGAGCTCGGGCGCGAATTTTTCGACGCGCGGGGCCGGCGCTTGCGCAAAGGCGCGGGGCGCGAGCGCGAGGCCCGCGGCGGCGGACGATGTCGCAAGCACGGCGCGGCGCGAGAGTCTGGATTGGTCGTTCATGGCGTGCCCTCCCTTGTGGCGACGCGGCGTCGGGCGCCGCTTCCTTCGCCGAGCTAAGCACAGCGACCGCCCGATGTCATGCTTTGGCCGCGAGCTCCGCCAGCTTCGCAATCGTGTTCATATTGCGCGCGGTTCCCGCCTTCGCGGCTGGAATTTTGAGTTGGGAAGCCGCCATTCCCTCGCCGTAGTGGACATAGAGTTCCCGAACGCCCAGCCGCATGTAAAAACAACATTGCCGCTGGCGATGTAAGTCTCGACGCGCGCGAAACCAGCCTCGACGCACATCGCCTTGAGATCGCTCATCGGCAATCTTCCGGTTCCCCCGACATTTACGGCGCGCAGCAGGGCGACGTAGGTTGTCATGCTTGGGGTTGTCATGGCTGGCTTCGACAACTGGTTGGCCTCATGATTTTGGTTGGTCTCATGATTGCGCGCGATCGATCTTCGCGTCGCCCGAACGGCGCCGGCCCTGCGCGCAAAATATCCTGGCAAACCCACGCCGCGAAATCAAATCGGGCGCGCCGCTCGCGCGAACCACATTGCGTCCCTGCGCGCCGCATGGTTAGTTCACGCAAATTTCGGGAGGCAATCGTCATGACCGCTAAATCGTCCGCAAAATCCAGCATCGCCGCCGCCCTCTTGCTGTTCGCGGGAGCCGCCAGCGCCGAGCCGGTCAAAATCCGCGCCTCCTTCATCGTGCCCGGCACCAACTTCTTCTCCATCTTCTCGGCCAAGGCCGGCCTGATGA
>JANYDZ010000489.1 GCA_025363375.1 Hyphomicrobiales bacterium | reverse complement strand
TCGTGACCGGCGCCCTGGCTCAGGCCGACACGCTCGCCGACGTCAAAGCCCGCGGCAAACTGATCGTCGGAGTCGAGGCGGGCGGCACTGGCGCGATCCTTTCGCAGGAGCCGAACGGGGCGATTATCGGCCTCGACGCGGACATGAACGCCTACGTCGCCAGGAAGCTCGGCGTTCAGCTTGAAATGGTTCCAACCGCGTGGCCGGGGATTATTCCCGCCCTGCTGTCCAGCCGCTTCGACATGATTATGAGCGGCATGACCGCGACCAAGACGCGGGCCGAAAGGGTGAACTTCTCGATTCCCTACGGCGATGCCTCGCTGGTCGCGGCGGTCGCCGCCGGCAACGACAAGCTCAACAGCGTCGCTGATCTGCCCGGCAAGACCATAGGCGTTTTACTCGGCACAAACACGCATGAATTCGCCAAGAACTACAGCGCCGGCCTCGCAGCCGGGGGCAAAGCCGCGTTGAATGTGAAGACTTACGACGACATACCCGCGCTGGTGGTCGAGTTGACGAACAAGAACATCGACGCGCTGATGCTGCCGCATCCCATCATCGGCGGCTACGCCGCCAAGCGTCCCGGCCTGTTCAAGATCATCACAGGGCTCGGCGACAAATCCTATTTCGCCGTCGCGATCCGCAAGGAGGATACGCGTCTGCTTGAAGCGGTCAACAAGGCGCTTGAGGACGCCAAGGCGGACGGCGCGCTGGCGGCTGCGCAGACGAAATGGCTTGGCGCTCCGACGGGCCCGCTGCCCCTGGACTGGTGACGTGTTCCGGATAACCGGGTGTGCGAGATGATTTCGGTCCGCAAATTGACCAAGCGCTTCGGCGACCAGGAGATCCTCAGGGGAATCGATCTCGAAGTAGCGGAGCGCGATGTCGTCGCGATCATCGGTCCCAGCGGGTCGGGCAAAAGCACAGTCCTGCGCTGCCTCAATTTTCTGGAGGCGCCGACTTCAGGCGAAATCTTCATCGCGGGGGAACGCCTCGGCTACGAGGACGACGGGCGCGGCGGCCAGAGGCGTCGCCGCGAAGCCGACCTCAACCGGCAGCGCGCGGAGATCGGCATGGTGTTTCAGCAGTTCAACCTCTGGCCGCACCGCACCGTCCTGGAGAACATCATCGAGGCGCCCATTCTGGTGCGCCGGCAGCCTCCCGACGCGGCGATCGCAATCGCGCGCGCGCTGCTTGAAAAGGTGGGGCTGCTGGCGAAACAGGACGCCTATCCATCGACCCTTTCGGGCGGCCAGCAGCAGCGCGTCGCCATAGCGCGCTCGCTCGCGATGCAGCCGAGGATGCTGCTGCTTGACGAAGTGACCTCCGCGCTCGATCCCGAAACCATCCGCGAGGTGCTCGATGTCATCAAGGCGCTTGCCGTCGAGGGCATGACGATGTTGCTTGTCACGCATGAAATGGCGTTTGCGCGCGAAGTGGCGCATCGAATTGTTTTCATGGACGAGGGGCGGATCCTCGAAGAGGCGCCGCCCGCCGAATTTTTCTCCCGGCCGCAACATGCGCGGGCCAAGGCCTTCCTCGACAAGGTGTTGTGACATGAACGGCTTTGACACAAACGTCATCCTCGAATGGGCGCCGTTGCTGTTCGAAGGCCTGCTCGTCACCATCGCCTTCACGCTCGGCTCGCTCGTGCTTGGGCTCCTGATCGGCCTGCTGGTCGCCGTGGCGGGAATGTCGCGCCATTTCCTGTTGCGCCTCGCCGCGCGCGCTTATGTCGATGCGATCCGCGGAACGCCGCTGCTGCTGCAACTGTTCATCCTTTACTACGGTCTTCCGGCCGCCGGGATCAAACTCACCGCGCCGGTGGCGGGCATATTGGGGCTCGGCATCAACGCCGGCGCCTATCTGGCGGAAATTTTCCGCGCCGGAATCGAAGCCGTGCCGCGGCCCCATGTGCAGGCCGCGCGCTCGCTTGGCATGAGCTCAAGGCAGACCCTTGTGCGCATTCAATTGCCCCAGGCGATCGCCCTCGTGCTCCCGCCAATGGCGAACGAGATGATCAGCCTGGTGAAATCGACGTCGCTGATCTCGACAATCTCGATCGGCGAGTTGCTGCGGTCGGGTCAGATCGCCGTATCCATCACTTTTGCGCCGCTCGAGATCTATCTGGTGGTGGCGGCGCTTTATCTGGCTTTGAATTTGCTCTTGAGCAGTCTCGTGCGCCACCTCGAAATGCGAACGGGCTCCCGGGGCCGCAGCGAGGCAAACAGGACCCTTCAGGACGTTGGAGTTTAAGGCGTTGAACGCAAAATCGCGAGGCTGAAAGGCGATCTTCTCCCGACAAATCGCAATCCTTTTTATGTTGAATTTTTCAAATTGAATTCTTTTAGCCGCCGGCGGCGCGTTGTTTCGGCCGTCAATGGCGCGGCCTTCGCGCAGGAGGAAGCGAGGCGGTCAAAAAGCAATGGCGCGGCGGCGACGACCAGCTGCGCCCGAAACCGCCGAAACACGCCGCCTTTATGGACGGGGCGGAGACCGGGATGCCCTCCTCGCCGGCTTGACGCCTTCCCCGCACTCGTATGATCTAGCGCCGCGAAGCGCCGCCCGTCGTGTCCGGGCGCGTTCGTATATTGCAATTTCGGGAGGCGTTAGATGTCAAAGAAAGATTCAACCGGACCGCATACGCGCCGCGACGTCGTCAAGTTGGCGGGCGGCCTGATCGCCGCGCCCGCCGTCCTGCGCGTCATTCCCGCCAACGCGCAAAGCGCCGCCATCAAGATAGGCCTTGTCAGTCCGACGACCGGTCCTATCGCCGCTTTCGGCGAGGCCGATGATTTTATCCTGAAACAGGTCACGCAAGTCGTCGGCTCGGGCATTCAGAACAACGGCAAGACCTATCCCATTCAAGTGATCTCGAAGGACAGCCAGTCCAACCCCAGCCGCGCGGCGGAGGTGGCCTCCGAGCTGATCCTGAAGGACAAGGTCGATCTCATGATCGCCGCCAATACACCCGACACGACCAACCCCGTCGCCGATCAGTGCGAAGTCAACGAAGTCCCCTGCATCACCACCAACTGCCCGTGGCAGCCGTATTTCTTCGGCCGCAACGGCGATCCCGCCAAGGGCTTCAACTGGACCTATCATTTCTTCTGGGGTCTCGAAGACGTCATCGGCGCCTTCACGGGGCTGTGGAATTCGACGCCGACCAACAAGAGCGTTGGCGGCCTCTTCCCCAACGACGCCGACGGCAACGCCTGGGGCGACGCGGAACGCGGTCTGCCCAAGCCGCTGGCCGCCGCCGGCTTCAAACTCACCGACCCCGGCCGCTATCAGCAGTTGTCGCCGGATTTCAGCGCGCAGATCGCCGCCTTCAAACGCGCCGATGTGGAGATCGTCACCGGCGTGATGATCCCGCCGGATTTCGCCACATTCTGGGCGCAGGCCGCGCAGCAGGGTTTCAAGCCGAAGGTCGTGACCATCGGCAAGGCGCTGCTCTTCCCCTCTGCCGTTGAGGCGCTGGGTCCACGCGGCGATGGCCTCACCACGGAAATCTGGTGGAGCCCCAGCCATCCCTTCAAATCAAGCCTCACCGGGCAGAGCGCAAAAGAATTATGCGACGCCTACACCGCCGCCACCAAGCGTCCGTGGACACAACCGATCGGCTTCAGCCACGGCCTCTATGAAGTCGCCATCGACGTGCTGAAACGGGCAAAAGATCCGAAAAACGCCAAATCCATTCTGGAGGCCATCGTCGCGACCAACGTCAACACAATCGTCGGCCCTGTCGGCTGGGGCAAAGGCCCGGTGAAGAACGTCTCGAAGACGCCGCTCGTGTCGGGCCAATGGACGAAGAAGGCGAGCGGGCTCGATCTCGTGATCACACACAATTCAACCGCGCCGAATATTCCCGTGGGCGGGGTGGTGCGGCCGCTGACCTGATTGAGCGCTTGACCCACCTGCAACGCCGGACCGCGCGCGTGTCCGGCGCGACATTTTGATCCGCGCTCAGGCGTAAAAGTCGCCGCGCTTCCCGCGAGCCCCCCCATGATCGAAACCGACGTCCTTGTCATTGGCACCGGCCCTGCCGGCGCCGCCACGGCCCTGCTGCTCGCAACGCACGGCGTAAAAACGCTCGTCGCGACAAAGTTCAACTGGACCTGCCGCACCCCCCGCGCGCACATCACCAATCAGCGCACCATGGAAGTGCTGCGCGATCTCGGCGTTGAAGATCAGGCCATCGCGCAGGCGACGCCGCAGCGCTTCATGGGCAACAATGTTTTCTGCACCTCGCTCGCCGGCGAGGAACTCGGGCGTCTGCGCACCTGGGGCACGCATCCCCAGCGCCTCGCCGATTTCACTCTCGCGAGCCCGTCGGAAATCTGCGATCTGCCGCAGCATCTGATGGAGCCCATTCTCGTCGGCGCCGCGGCGCGGCGCGGCGCGACCATCTGCTTCAACTGGGAATACAAATCGCTCGTACAGGACGCCGACGGCGTCACCGCCGACATCTACGATCACGTCACCGGCGCCACCCACAAAGTCCGCGCCAAATATCTCGTCGGCGCCGATGGCGGGCGCTCGAAGGTCGCGCGGGACATTGACCTGCCCATGGAAGGCAAGATGGGCGTCGCCGGCTCCATGAACATCGTTTTCGAAGCCGATCTCTCGCGCTATGTCGCCCATCGCCCCAGCGTTCTCTACTGGGTGATGCAGCCGGGCTCGGATGTGGGCGGCATCGGCATGGGCCTCGTGCGCATGGTTCGCCCGTGGAACAAATGGCTGATCGTGTGGGGCTACGACATCAACGAGCCGCCGCCGGTCGTTGACGACAGGCTCGCCACCGAAATCGCCCACAATCTCATCGGCGACAACTCCATACCGGTCAAGATAGAGCGCACCTCCGTGTGGACTGTGAACGACATGTACGCCACCGCCAATACGCGCGGGCGCGTCTTCTGCATGGGCGACGCCGTGCATCGTCACCCCCCGTCGAACGGACTGGGCTCCAACACCTCCATTCAGGACGCGTTCAATCTCGCGTGGAAACTCGCGCTTGTGGTGAAGGGCCATGCGGCGCCTTCGTTGCTTGCCAGCTACGAGCCCGAACGCGCGCCCATCGCCAAACAGATCGTCGCCCGAGCCAATCAATCGATCGGCGAGTTCGGCCCCATTTTTGACGCGCTCGGCCTGCTTTCAACCAAAGACCCGGATCAGATGAAGGCCAATATGGCCAAGTTGAAGTCGGACAATCCCCTCGCCGTCGCACAGCGCGAAAAACTGCGCGAGGCCGTGGCGTTCAAGAACTACGAGTTCAACGCGCACGGCGTCGAGATGAACCAGCGTTACGCCTCAAGCGCCGTTGTGCCGGACGGCACGCCCGAGCCCGCTTTCACGCGCGACCGCGAACTCTACTACGCCCCCACTACATGGCCGGGCGCGCGCCTGCCACACGTGTGGCTGGGGCGCGACGGGCATCAGGTCTCGTCCCTTGACATCGTGGGGCATGGCGCCTTCACCGTGCTGACCGGCATCGGCGGGCAAGCGTGGGTCGAGGCGGCGAAGGCGGTCGCGGCAAATTCCGGCGTCGCCGTCAACGCGCATGTCATCGGCCCCGGCCGCGAGTTCTCCGATCTGTTCGGCGATTGGGCGCGCGCGAGCGAAATCGAGGAAAGCGGCTGCCTGCTGGTGCGCCCCGATCATCACGTCGCGTATCGCGGCAAAACGCTCGCGGGCGACCCGACAAAGGCGCTCGGCGACGCGATGGCGCGCATCCTGGGCCGCGCGTGATCGCCCGCCTCGACCAAGCGCTCGGGCGACTGACGCGCGCCGCGGGTTGGCTGGCGCTGCCGGTCGCCTTCCTGCTTTTCGCGCAATGGCCGCTGCGCGAAATGCTCGGCAAATATTCGCGCGAGGCCAACGATCTCGGCCAGATATGTTTCGCGCTTTACATCGCCTGCGCCGTCACCGCCGCGACGCGCGCCGGGGCGCATCTGGCGAGCGGCGCTCCCGCGCAAAACCACAGCGCCCGCGCAAGGACATATTTTGCGCGGGGAATCATAATATCCGGCCTGCTGCCCTGGGCGCTGTTCACGCTGTTCGCCGCGCGTGGAATTGTATGGAATTCGCTGCTGCAACAGGAGCGCTTCGCCGACACGCTGAACCCCGGCTATTTCCTCATCCGGGCCGCTGTTTTCCTGCTGGCGCTGTTGATGCTGCTGCAAGGCGCGCGCGATCTCGCCGCCCCCGACGGGCGCGGCTGATGGCTGTCTTTGGCCTCACGCTGCTGTTGATCGTCGGCGCGGGGATCGCGCTCACCGGCTTGCCGGCCTTTCTGGTGATTGTCGGCGCGTCGGTTCTGGGCGCGCTTGTCGCCATGTTCAGCGGCGTCGCGCCGGATGTCTTCTCCGCGCTGCCGTTGCGTCTGGGCGCGCTGCTGGAAAGCGACCTTTTTCAAGCAATTCCGCTCTATGTCCTGATGGGCGCGCTGCTCAACCGGCTGCCTGTCGCCGACGCGTTGTTCCGCGCGGCCATCGCCGTGGCGCCGCGTGGAAAATCCGCGCCGCTCGTCGCCGGCCTCTGGCTTGGCGCGTTGCTGGGGCCGATGAACGGCTCGGTTGGCGCAAGCGCGACGGCGCTGGCGCGCGCGCTCGCCCCGCGCCTTGCCGAGGCGGGAACGCCGCCCGCCCGGCGTCGGGCGCTGGTCGCGGTGGCGAGCACGCTGGGGGTGGTCGTGCCGCCCTCGCTGGTGTTGATCCTGCTCGGCGACGCCATGCTGTCCGCGCATACGATCGCGGTGAACGCGACCGGCTCCAGCGCGCGCATTGTCAACACGCAGGACGTGTTTCGCGGCGCGCTGATACCCGCGCTTTTATTTCTTGGCGCGGCGACATGCGCAATTGTTTTTTCAACGCGCGAAACAACGCGCGATCCGCTGCAAACTCCCGCGCGAAAAATCACGCGCGGCGAAATCGCGCTGTCGTTCGTCACGCTCGTCGCCTTGATCGGCCTGCTCGCCGCCGTCGCCTCGGGCGCCCTTTACGTCGTCGAGGCCTCCGCGACCGGCGCGCTCGCCCTGTTTGTCGCGGCTCTGGCGAGCGGGCGCCTTGGCGGCGGCGCGCTGGAAAAGCTTCTCGCCGAAGTCATGGCCGGCGCCGGCGCGCTCTTCGCCCTGCTGATCGCCGCGACAAGCCTGACCCTTGTGCTGCGGGTGCTGGGGACCGACAAGCTCGTCGCCGCGTGGATCGCCGCCCTGCCCGGATCGCCGACCGAGGTCGCCCTGATCGCCCTCGCCGCCATCGGCGCGGCGGCTTTTGTGCTCGACGCCTTCGAGATCATTTTTGTGGTCGTCCCCATCGTCGCGCCGCCGCTGTTGACGCGCGCGCCCGACGCCGTGTGGGTTTCCGTGCTGATCCTGCTGACGTTGCAAACGAGTTTTCTGCTGCCGCCCTTTGGCTACGCCCTGATGGCGGTTCAAAGCGCGCTGCCGGATCAGGTGGCGGCGCCGAAAATGTGGCGGGCGCTCGCGCCCTATCTATTTGCCCAGATGGCGACGCTGGCCGCGGTTTTCGCCTTTCCGGCGTTGACGCACCTGCGCGATCCCGCGACCACGGCGCGAGACGCGCCCGTCAAAATCGAATATCCCAAACCGCCCGGCGACGAACCGCCGCCGCTGAAATTTTGAGAGACAACCTTGCGCATCCTCGCCTACGCCGCCGCCCTGCTGCTCGTCCCCCCGCCCGCGCTGGCGCAAGACGCCGTCGCGAATTTCTATCGCGGCAGACAACTGAGCGTGATCATCCCCTCCTCCGCTGGCGGCGGCTACGATCTTTATGGCCGTCTGGTCGCGCGCCACATCGGCAAACACCTTCCCGGCAGCCCCAACGTCGCGCCCTCCAACATGGCGGGCGCGGCGGGGGTTGCGGCCGCGCAATATGTTTACGCGGCCGGGGCCAAAGACGGCAGCGTACTCGGCCTCGTTTATCCCAACGCCATCATTGAGCCGCTGACGGGCCGCGCGCCGGTGCGTTACGACAGCGCGAAGTTCAACTATATCGGCAGCGCCAACGCCGAGGTCTTTATCTGCTATGTCGCGAGCGCGTCGCCGGTGAAAAGTTTCGCCGACGTGTTTGAGCGCGAGGTCATTCTGGGCGCCAGCGGCGCCGGCGCGCCTTCAAGCGAATATACGGCGATGTACAACAATCTGCTGGGCGCGAAGATCAAGATCGTCGCGGGATATCCGGGGATTACCGAGATCGGATTGGCCATCGAGAAAGGCGAAATCCACGGCACATGCGGTTCAAGCTGGGCGACCATGACGACTGGCCGCCCGCACTGGCTGAAAGACAACGTCATGCGCGTCATCGCGCAGGAAGGCTTGAAGCCGCACCCCGACATCGCCGCCCTCGGCGCGCCGCTGACGATCAGCTTCGCCAAAACGCCGGAGCAACGCGCCGTCATGCAATTTGTCTACGCGCAGTCGGAATTCGGCAGGCCGTTTCTCATGGCGCCGGAGACGCCTGTTGAGCGCGTGGCGGCGATGCGGCGGGCTTTCTCGGCGATGCTGGTTGACCGGGAGTTTTTGGACGAGGCCGCGAAACAGAAGCTGGAAATTGTCGATCCCATGGACGGCGCGACGTTGCAGGGCGCGGTGGAGCGGCTGATGGCGACGGACGCGGGAGTGATTGAGGCGGTGAAGCGTGCGGTGGGTGTGGGCGGGAGGTGAGTGAGACAGGCCGAGCCCCCGCATTGACGCCCCCGCCCTCTCGTCTAAAACAGCGGCACGCAAGCCCAGCCACAGGAACGCCCCATGGAACCCGTCACTATCCCCGTCCTTCAACAGATGAAACGCGACGGCAAAAAGAGCATTGGCGTGGTCGCCTGGGATTATCCCACCACGCGCTTTGCCGAATTGGCGGGCGTTGACTTCGTCTCCATCGGCGACAGCGTCGGCGCCAATCTGTGGGGCCACACCAATCCGCTGCAGGTGACGCTGGAGGAAATCCTCGTGTGCTGCAAGGCCGTGCGCCGTGCCGCCAGCCGCATGCTGGTCTCCTGCGACATGCCCTACGGCCCCGTGCAGGAAGGTCTCGACAGCGCCATGAAAGCCGCCGTGCGCATCGTCAAAGAGGGCGGCGCCGACATGATCAAGCTCGACGCCTCCGCCGATTTTCCCGAAGTCGTGCGCGCCATGACGAAAGCCGGCATTCCCGTCTTCGCGCAATTTGGCCTGACGCCGCAAACGGCGATGCGCTTTGGCATTCCCTATTCCTCGCAAAATTCCGCCGGCGCGCAGGCGAGCGTCGAAGCCGCCGCGAAACTGGTTGAAGAAGCCAAAATGCTCGAAGAGGCCGGCGCCGTGGCGCTCGACTTCACCAATTCCGGCCCCGTCGCGGGCAAGGCGGTGGTCGAGGCGGTGAAAATTCCCGTCATCGGCGGCTTTGGCGGAGGTCCCTGGCTCGATGGCCGCGTGCGCCTGGCGCAGACGGTGCTCGGCTATGGCGAGAAATGGATCGACAGCAAGACGGATACCTACTTCAACACCGCAAAGGGCACGGTCGAAGCGTTCAAGGCGCTGGCGGCCGACGCCCGCGCGGGCAAACAGATC
>JANYDZ010000320.1 GCA_025363375.1 Hyphomicrobiales bacterium | reverse complement strand
CGAACTTCACCACCTGGCGTTTCTTCGGCAGTTCAATCTTGTCGATCTTGTCGAGCGCCTTGATCCGGCTCTGGACCTGCGCCGCCTTCGCCGCATGCGCGGCAAACCGCTCGATGAAGCGCTGCTCCTTGGCCAGCATCGATTGCTGACGGGCGTACGCCGCTTCGCGGTTGGCCTCGCGGATCGCGCGCTCACGCTCGTAGAAGTCGTAGTTCCCCGAGTAGCTGGTGATCTCGCCGCCGTCGATCTCGGCAATCTTGGTGACGATGCGGTTCATGAACTCGCGGTCGTGGGAGGTCATCAGCAGCCCGCCTTCGTAGCCCTTCAGGAAGGATTCGAGCCAGATCAGGCTTTCGAGATCGAGATGGTTGCTCGGCTCGTCGAGCAGCATGGCGTCGGGTCGCATGAGCAGGATGCGGGCGAGCGCCACGCGCATCTTCCAGCCCCCCGAGAGCGCGCCGACATCGCCGTCCATCATCTCCTGACTGAAACTCAGGCCGGCCAGAACCTCGCGCGCCCGCCCGTCCAGCGCATAGCCGTCGAGCTCCTCGAAGCGCGCCTGAACCTCGCCGTAACGCTCGACAAGCTCGTCCATGTTGTCGGCCTGATCGGGATCGGCGAAGGCGGCCTCCAGTGCATGCATCTCGGCGGCGACCGCGCTGACCGGCCCCGCCCCGTCCATGACCTCGGCGACAGCGCTGCGGCCCGTCATGTCGCCGACATCCTGGCTGAAATAGCCGATGGTCACGCCCCGCTCGACGCAAACCTGGCCTTCGTCCGGCTCCTCCTGCCCTGTGATCATCCGGAACAGGGTCGTTTTGCCCGCGCCATTGGGGCCGACGAGGCCGATCTTCTCGCCCTTGTTGAGGCCTGCCGACGCTTCGATGAACAGAATCTGGTGGCCGTTTTGCTTGCTGATGTTTTCAAGGCGAATCATGTGCGCGGGCAATCCGTTTAATTTCAGGCTTCGGGAGGGTTGCGGCGCTTTTAGGCCAATTCAGCAACCACGGGAAGCTTGGCGTCGATTTTCAATTGATGTGGACAAAGATAGAACGTTCGTGTAATGTTCCAATCAGAATCGAAGCGAGGAGCATATCATGATCGCAGCCAGCCAACCCACCAGCTTTCAGTCCCGCCGCCTGGCGCCCGCTGCCTCCTTCAGCGAAGCTTCCGCCTTGGTTGAGGAGGCGCTTGGCCAGTTGCGCAGCGCCGAAGCCTCGCTTGAGCGTCAGTTGAACTCCCTGCGAGACTATATTGATTTAAATCGCGAAATTATTGTTTCGTCTTCGTCCATTCTGCCGCAATAGGCGGCGCGCATGGCCCGGGCCCATTCCAAATTCGTCTGTCAGGACTGCGGCGCGGTGACCAACCGCTGGCAGGGCAAATGCGAATCCTGCAACGCATGGAATTCCATCATTGAGGAGGGCGCCGCCTCCGGGATCGGCGCGATGGCCGCTCGCGCCGCCGTCAAGGGCCGAATCTTCCCCCTCGAAGGCCTGACCGGCGAGAGTAAACCCGCGCCGCGCATTGTCTCGCGCATGAACGAACTCGACCGTGTGACCGGCGGAGGCTTCGTACCTGGCTCGGTGATCCTGCTGGGCGGCGAGCCCGGCATCGGCAAGTCGACATTACTCATTCAGGCCTGCGCCACTTTGGCCAGTCAGGGGCACAGAGTCGTCTATATCTCCGGCGAGGAGGCGGTGGCGCAGGTGCGCCTGCGCGCGACCCGTCTGGGTCTGGCCGACGCTCCGGTCGAGCTTGCCGCTGAAACCAGCGTCGAGGATATCGTCGCCACGCTCCAGCAGGGCCGTGCGCCCGCGCTCGTTGTCATCGATTCCATCCAGACCATGTGGACGCAATCAGTCGAATCAACCCCCGGCACCGTCACCCAGGTGCGCGGCAGCGCCCAGGCGTTGATCCGCTACGCCAAGACCAGCGGCGCCGCCGTGATCCTCGTCGGGCACGTCACCAAAGACGGCCAGATCGCCGGCCCCCGCGTCGTCGAGCATATGGTCGATGCCGTCATATCGTTCGAGGGCGAGGGGGGCCATCAATTCCGCATCCTGCGGGCGGTAAAAAACCGCTTTGGCCCGACCGACGAGATCGGCGTCTTCGAGATGACGGGGCTGGGGCTGGCCGAAGTGACCAATCCCTCGGCGCTGTTCCTGTCCGGCCGCGACGCCTCGGCGCCGGGCGCCGCGGTGTTTGCCGGGATGGAGGGCACGCGTCCGGTCCTGGTGGAAATTCAGGCGCTTGTGGCGCCCTCGACTCTGGGCACGCCGCGCCGCGCGGTGGTCGGCTGGGACACGGCGCGGCTTGCCATGGTGCTGGCGGTGCTGGAGGCTCATGCGGGCCTGCGGCTCGGCCAGCACGATGTCTATCTCAACGTCGCCGGCGGTCTGCGGGTGAATGAGCCCGCCGCCGATCTTGCCGTCGCCGCCGCGCTCGTCTCGTCCCTGACCGGCGCGACGTTGTCGCCGGAATCCGTTTTCTTCGGCGAGATCGCCCTGTCAGGGTCCGTGCGTCCGGTGGTTCATTCCGCGTCGCGGCTGAAAGAGGCGGCGAAACTCGGGTTCAACGCGGCGACCGCGCCGCCGGAGGCGGGGGAAGGCTTTGACAAGAAAGCGCTGCGAATCACGTCCTGCCAGCATATTTCAGCGCTGGTCGCCGATATTGCGGCGGTTGGGGCAGGGGCCAAACGGCTTCGCGCCGCGGAATAACACCAAAGGGCATGCGTCTTGATTCATGCCCTTTGGCGAGCGCGCACGCGCGGTCCTTTAGCAATATCCGTTGAGCTCCTGGTATAGTCAGACCTGTTCGGACAGCAGGCCCTTCACAAAACCGGCGATCGCGGTTTGCGCTCGCGCGCGCTTCACCCGTTCGGCCTCAAGGATCGCCAGGACGTGCGAATAGGCGCGCTGCAGATCGTCGTTGACGAGCACGTAGTCGTACAGGCTCCAGCGCGCGATTTCGGTCTTCGCGTTGGCGAGGCGCTTTGAAATCGTCTCGGGCGCGTCTTCCGCGCGCCGCTCCAGCCGCGTCCGCAATTCCTTCATCGACGGCGGCAGGATGAAGATGGTGACGACATCGTCCGGCGCGTTCCGCCGCACTTGCTGGGTGCCCTGCCAGTCGATATCGAAAATCACGTCGCGCCCCCGCGTCAGCACATTCTCGACGAGGCTCTTCGGCGAACCATAAAAATTGTCGTGCACCCTGGCATGTTCCAGCAGGTCGCCGGCGGCGCGCATTTTCTCGAATTGCGCCGGCGCAATGAAATGGTAGTGGACGCCATCGACCTCCGAGGCCCGGCGCGGGCGCGTCGTCACCGACACCGACAGGGTCAGGTCGATGGATTTGTCCTGCAACAACATCCGCGTCAGCGTCGATTTGCCGGCGCCCGAGGGCGACGACAGGATCAGCATCAGCCCGCGGCGGCCCGCCTCGATCGGCGAAAGCTTGTCTTCGGCGGCAGGCTTGTCACTCATGCGATGGGCGCTCATTCGATGTTCTGGACCTGCTCGCGAAACTGCTCGATTTCGACGCGCAGGTCCATGCCGATTTGCGTCAATTCGGCATCGTTCGATTTTGCGCAAAGCGTATTGGCTTCGCGCGCCAATTCCTGCGCCAGAAAGTCCAGCTTGCGTCCCACCGGCGCGTTGGAGGCCAGCAGGCCGCGCGCCGCCGCGACATGGGCGACGAGGCGGTCGAGTTCTTCGCGAATGTCGGCCTTCGCCGCGAGCAGGATCGCTTCCTGATGCAGTCGCGCGGGGTCGAGCGCGCGCGCGGAATCCGCCAGCGCGGCGACTGCGGCCGCGAGCCGGGCGCGCACCGCTTCGGGCCGGCGGCCGGGAGCCGCGTCCGCAGCGCGGGTCAACGCCGCGATGGTCTCGATCCTCTGCGTCAGAACGAGGCCAAGCGCCGCGCCTTCCTGCGCCCGCGCCGCGACCATGCCGGTCAGCGCCTGGTCCAGGCTCGCGACAATCGCGGCGGCGGCGGCGGCGATTGTCGCCTCGTCGTCAGCGGCTTCATGGATATCGATGACGCCGCGCACGCCCAGCAGCGCGTCGAAGGAGGCTGGCGTCAAGGCGGGATTGCGCGGGATATCCGCGATGGCGGCAATCAGACGCTCCAGCACAGCCCGGTTCACCCGCACGTCAGGCGCGGCCTCGTCGCGTTGCGTCGTCAGCGTGGCGTAGCAGGCGCCGCGCGTCAGCTGCGCCGAAATCCGGGCGCGCGCGTCGCCCTCTATCCGATCGAAAGGCTGCGGGACGCGCAGCCGCAGATCGAGCCCCTTGGAATTGACCGACTTCAATTCCCACGCCCAGCGCCATGGCGCAAAGTTCCCCGAAGCGCGGGAAAATCCGGTCATGCTTTTGAGGTTCATAGGTTGCTCGCGAGGTTCCTGGAGGGGCGCCGAATCGATCCAGAGCCATCAAGACTATCGTGTCTCAACAGCGATTGCTCGGAGCATTGCGCAATAGCGGCGCTTGCCGACGCCGCCGGATTATTGCGCTGGCGCGGGACGAGGCGCGGCGGAACGCACTGGCTTTGGCGCCGGCTTCTGGCGGGCGGCGGATCGGTCGGCGACGCGTGGTTCGGGTTGAAAGCTGGGCACTGTTTTGGGAGAGTTGAGGTCCCAGCTCCTGTCCCTGAGCGGATCAAGCGCTGTGCCTTCCGAGGCGTCGTAAATTTTGATGATCTTGGGGATCGGCTGGCCCACAGACGGCACAACCGCGACATCCTGGCCTCGAGCCTGCGGAGCAAATGCCAGCACCGGCAAACTGTCGTCGATGCCCGACAGGCCAAATCTCGCCGCGCGCGCTTTCAGATCGGCGCGGCGTTGCGCCGACAAGGGAACGACCGTCTCTGAAGCCGAACCGTTGTCGACGACAAAGTCGTCCGCAAGGTCTGTCGGCGACTCCGGCGGCATAAATCCTGCTATCACCTTCTGGTCAAGTTGCGCGCCCAGGGAGAATTGCGTCAGCGGCGCGCGCCCCGGAAGTGGCGGTGCCACGGCCTCGGCCTTCGCAGGTCTGACGCTCGATAAAGGCGGGGCCGGGGGCTCTGCGATGTTGGGACGCGCCGCCTTGGGCAAAAGCGCGATTTGCGTATTCTCAGACGAAACGCCTTCGGCGGCGGGGGACGACCTGCCAAACAGCAACGGCAGAGCCCCAAAAACGCCGCCGCCCGGCAGCGCGTCCGCAGGCAAGTCGATTTCGCCGCGCTGATCGCGCGGCGCCTGCCCAACCGCGGGCGCTTCATCGGGCGCGGCGCGATCAATTGGCGCCTGCTGGCGCTCCTTGACGTCTTTTTCAAGTTGCCGCCAACGCGTCACGTTGCGCGAATGCTGATCGAGGGTCTCGGCGAAAGCATGACCCCCTGTCCCATCCGCCACGAAAAAGAGGTCTTTTGTCCGCGAGGGATGCGCAACGGCTTCCATGGCGGCGCGACCGGGATTGGCGATCGGGCCGGGCGGCAGGCCATCGATTGTGTAGGTGTTATAGGGTGTCGGGCGGGTCACTTCGCTGCGCAGGATGCCGCGCCCCAGTGTGCCCTTGCCGCCAACCAGGCCGTAGACAATGGTGGGATCGGATTGCAATCGCATGCGTTTGACGAGGCGATTGACGAAAACACCGGCGACGCGCGGGCGTTCATCCGCGCGGCCGGTCTCTTTTTCCACGATTGAAGCGAGGGTGACGAGTTCGAAGGGAGACCGCACCGGCAGTTCAGGCGAGCGTTGCGCCCAGATGCGGTCCAGCGCGCGTTTCTGCTCATCCTGCATGGTACGGATCAGATTGGAGCGTGAAAGGCCGCGCGACACCCGGTAGGTGTCGGGCAACAAAGTGCCTTCCTTGGGAATCTCGCGCACTTCGCCGGACAGCAGATCATTGTCTTTCAGGCGCTGGATCACCTGTTCGGAGGTCAACCCTTCCGGAATGGTAACGGAGTGGAGGATTTCCCGGCCCGAGACCAGAGTGTCGATGACTTCGCGCAGACTGGCGTTCTTCTTGAACAAAAATTCGCCCGCCCGAACCTTTGAACGGTTGCCCTCCGCCAACAGCGCTGCGTTCAACATGGTGGAATTGTCGATGACGCCTTCGCTCTCAAGTTGCGCGACAATGTCGGTGGTGTCCGCTCCCCGCGCGATAATCACCACCTTGTCCGATGCCAACGGGCCTGGCGCGCTCAATTGTTGCTGCAGGTAGCCGACGCCCGCCATCGCGCAGACTGCGAGCACGAGCAGAAACGACAGAAAACCGCTGACCGCGGAAAGTGTCGGCCGGCGGTGGCTTGGCGGCGGGCCGGGCGGCGGCGGCGCGGTCTCCGGTTGCAGGGCTTCGGAAGGTGAGCGCAGCGAACGCCGACCACTGAAAAGCCGCGCGCCGGAGCTCGATATCTCCGACTTCTGCTCTGGACCAGACGCCTTGTCCTGACTCATGTTCAAATACCGTGCACGCCGGAAGCAACCATCGTCAGTTTACACCTGTCCGCTATAATCGCGTTATGCGAATACATGCAAGGGGCGATCGCGTTTTCCCGCAGGATGCGGGAAATTCGGGCCCTGCGTGGGCAGTTTCTTGTCCAGGCGCTGCGTTCAGGAAACCCGCCGCAACACCAAAGAAGCGTTCGTCCCGCCAAAACCAAAGGAATTCGACAGAACTGTGTCGATCCGACGTTTGCGCGGCGTGAGCGCGACGAGATCGATGGCTGTTTCGACCGAGGGATTGACGAGATTGAGCGTCGCCGGCGCGATCTGGTCGCGAATGGCCAGGATTGAAAATATAGCCTCGACCGCGCCAGCCGCGCCCAACAGATGCCCGATTGACGACTTGGTCGAGGACATCGACAATCTGCCGGCGGAATTGCCGACGACGCGCGTGACCGCGCCGAGTTCGATTTCATCGCCGAGCGGCGTCGAGGTTCCATGGGCGTTGACGTAATCTATATCCGCGGCGGTGATGCCGGCGCGCTTGATCGCCGCGTTCATGCAGCGATAGGCGCCGTCGCCATCCTCGGATGGCGCGGTGATATGATGAGCGTCGCCTGACAGGCCATATCCAATCAGTTCAGCGTATATCTTTGCGCCGCGCGCCTTCGCGTGTTCGTATTCCTCGAGAACAACGCAGCCCGCGCCTTCGCCCATGACGAAACCGTCGCGATCCCGATCATATGGACGCGAACCCTCGGTCGGGCGGTCGTTAAATCCTGTGGATAAGGCACGGCAGGCGGAAAAGCCTGCGATCGCCAGCCGGTTTACGGCCGATTCCGCGCCGCCCGCCACCATCACGTCGGCGTCGCCGAGCGCGATGAGCCGCGATGCGTCCCCGATTGCATGGGCGCCCGTCGAGCACGCCGTCACAACCGAATGATTGGGGCCCTTGAGGCCGTGTTGAATGGACACATAGCCGGAGGTCAGATTGATCAGCCTACCCGGAATGAAGAAGGGTGAAATCCGCCTCGGCCCCTTTTCCTTCAGCGTGATCGCGGCTTCGTAAATTCCGCCGAGGCCGCCAATGCCCGATCCGATCAACACGCCGCTGGCGCATTGTTCTTCGTGCGTTTTGGGATGCCAGCCAGCATCGTTGAGCGCCTGCGTCGCCGCTGAAATGGCGAACAGGATGAAGTCATCGACCTTGCGCTGCTCTTTGGGTTCCAACCAGTCGTCGTGATTGAAGCCGCCGCCGCCGCCGCTCTTGTCGCGCGGCACCTGACAGGCGATCTGGCACGCGAGGTCCGAGACCTCGAACGTTTCAATGCGCGCCGCGCCGCTGCGGCCGGCAAGCAGGTTTGACCAGGTCGCCTCGACGCCACAACCGAGCGGCGAAACCAAACCAAGGCCTGTTGCGACGACTCTGCGCATTGCGCGTCCATTGTTGTTAAACAGCCCCGCTGCGGCAACGCGCCAGCGGGGAGCACTCGGCTACCTTCACGTCGGTATGGAAACAGACGAAAAAAGGGCGCGCCGCAGCGGGACAAAGGCGACGCGTCCCGCAAGCTCCGAATGGTCAGGCGGTCTTCGCCTTTTCCAGGAACCTGACGGCGTCGCCAACGGTGACGATCGTCTCGGCGGCGTCATCGGGAATTTCGACGCCAAACTCTTCCTCAAAAGCCATCACCAGCTCGACAGTGTCAAGAGAATCGGCGCCGAGATCATCGATGAAATTGGCTTTGTCGACTACCTTTTCAGCATCCACGCCGAGGTGTTCGACGACAATCTTCTTCACGCGCTCGGCAACATCGCTCATATGATAAACCCTCTTCCTGTTTTTGTCCGGCGCGGTGCTGGCGACAACCGGCCCAAGACCAATCATCCAGTCAATTCCGCGCCATTGGATCCGCTTTGAACCGGTCCGACGGCCTCCCGTCAAGCGCCATATCGACGCTACAAGCCCTTCCGCCCAACCAACGCCTGTTCGCTACCATGTTTCCCCAAGCAAGGCGAGAAGGCAATGGCCAGGAATCCGGCCAGGAATCCGGCTTGCAATCCGGCGGCTCAGATCATGGCCATGCCGCCGTTCACATGCAGGGTCTGTCCGGTGACATAGGCGGCCTCGCGACTGGCCAGATAGACGGCTGCCGCGCCGATATCGCCGCCAGATCCGAGTTTTCCTGTCGGAATGGTCGCCAGAATTGCTTCCTTCTGCTTGTCGTTGAGGGCATCCGTCATCGGACTCGCGATGAACCCCGGCGCGATGCAGTTGACCGTAATACCACGGCTGGCGATTTCCGCGGCCAACGATTTGGACATCCCGATCATGCCCGCCTTGGAGGCCGCATAATTGCCCTGGCCTGCATTGCCTGTGACTCCGACGATTGAGGTGATGGAAATGATTCGCCCGAATCGGCGCCGCGTCATGCCGCGCAGCGCCGCGCGCGACAGCCGGAAAGCCGAGGTGAGATTGACCGCCAGCACCCGGTCCCAGTCCTCGTCCTTCATGCGCAT
>JANYDZ010000301.1 GCA_025363375.1 Hyphomicrobiales bacterium | reverse complement strand
GCCCGCTTCATGGAGATCAGATTGCGGGCGCGGGCGCGGAGCTCCTCGGCGAAGAAGGGCTTGTTGAGGTAGTCCTGGGCGCCCTCGCGGAGGAGCCGCGCGCGGAGGACGTCGGAGGGGTTGGCGGTGAGCACCACCACCGGCGTGCCGTCGAGCTCGGGGCGGGCGCGGATCGCGCGCACCAGGGCGTCACCGGAGAGGCCGGGCATCATCACGTCGCTGACGACCAGGTCGGGGCGGAGCCGCACGGCCTCCGCCAGGCCGCTGTGCCCGTCGAAGGCGGCGACCACCCGGAACTCGGGCGCCAGCGCGGCGGCGACGAAGCGGTTCATGTCCGGGTTGTCCTCCACCACCAGCACGAGCGGCCGCTCGGAGGAGGGCGGTACGAGCGAGGGCGAGGCCGCCGTGGGGTCGGCCTGGAGGGGCGGAGGGGTGCTGGGCGTGCGGAGGCGGTCGAGGGCCTCGCGCACCATGGCGCGCATCATCACCGCCGAGTCCTCGGTCGAGGAGACCACGGTGCCGGGCGGGGCGAAGGCGGGCAGCTCCACGCGGAGGAGCGCGCCGCCCTCGGGCGCGTCGCCGATGGTGACGGTGCCGTCCATCAGCTCGACCAGGTCCTTGACGATGGCCAGGCCGAGCCCGGTGCCGCCGAAGCGCCGCGTCGACCCGCCGTCGCGCTGGTGGAAGCGCTCGAAGACCGCCTTGCGCTCGGCCGGCGGCACGCCGGGCCCGCTGTCGGCGACCTCGATCAGGGCCAGCCCCTCGTCGCGCCAGGCGCGCACGCGCACCAGCGGTTTGCGTCCCGGTTCGGGTCCCGCGTTCTCCAGCGCGTCGACGGCGTTGCGACAAAGGTTCAACAGAACGCGGAACAGATGTTCCGGGTCGGCGCGCACCGCGAAGTCCTCGGGCGTCTCGTTGACGATTTCGATGCGCCCGACGCCCGTCGGCGAGACGGTGTCGGCGGCGTCGGCGACAATGGCGCGCAGGTTCGCGCGGCCCAATTTCGGCGGGCGCTCCACCGCGCGGCCATAGACCAGCGTCGACTGGCAGAAGGCGATGGCGCGGTCGAGCGTGGCGACAAGCTTGGGCGCGAGGCGGCGGCCCAGGGGATCGGAGAGTTCCGAGAGGCGGTCGGACATCAACTGCGCGGAGGCCAGCATGTTGCGCAGGTCATGGTTGATCTTGGCGACGGCAAGGCCCAGCGCGGCCAGATGCTTCTTCTGATTCAGTTCTTCCACAAGCGTGCGCTGCATCAGCGCGAGCGCGTCCTCGGCGACGCCGATTTCGTGCGTCCGGCCGGAAGGCTCGATGATGCGCGCGGCGTTTTCGGGGTCCGCGCCATATTCCATGATACTGGAGGTCAGCCGCCGCACGGGGCGCAGCACCATGCGGTGAATGGCCAGCACGGCCAGCCCCGCGACAAGCGCCGACATGAACAGCGACAACAACAGTATGTTGACGGAATAGGCGTACATTGCGGCGCGCAACGGCGTTTCGTCGAGGGTGAGCTCGATATATTCGGCGCCCATGGGCGCGGGCGCGGTCACCTTGAGGATGCGCCCCGGCGGCGCCGCCAGCGTATGAAACGCCGCTACGATGGAGGTCCATGGCATCGGCGCGCGAAGGTCGAAATCCTCGTCGATCTGCGGCGGCATATCGCTGGCGGCGAGCAGCCGGCGCGTATCCTTCATTTTGAGCACGATGGTCTTGGCGCTGACGCTGGCGAGAATGGCGGCGGCGAGTTCTTCGGGCACCATGTCGGCGGGCGCCGCTTCAAACACCATGGCGGCGGTATTGGCCGCGCTCAGCCGGTCGCGCAGCCAGTTGTTGCGGAAATTGGCGATGGAGGGGACGTAGATCGCCACTTCCGCCAGCATGACGAAACAGGTGACGAGCGCCAGAAGACGGCTCGCCAGACCGAAGCGAACCGGTCGCGCCGAAGCCGTCGTCCGCGAGGCCAGGGCGCCCGTTTCACTTGAGGGTTTGGACGTGTCCAGCATCGCGGCGCCCTCAACCGAACTTGCGCATGAAGCGCAACGCGCGGGGCAGCCACGGGTTGCGCAAACTCGCGGCAAAGGACGATGTGGCGGCGCGTTTGGACGCTTCGGACAGGGTTGGATACGGCAGGACGAGGCCCGCGACCTCGGCGATTTTCATTTTTCTGGCGAGGACCAGTTGCCAGAGCGCGATGAGTTCGCCCGCCTGCGGCCCGACGACGCCGGCGCCCAGCACAAGCCCTTTCTTCGTGGTGACGACCTTGATATGGCCGGTGGTCCTGTGTTCGGCCTGCGCGCGGTCGTTTTCCGCGAAAGGCCAGCGCAGCACGTCGATTTTTCCGTGCGCGGCGCGCGCTTGTTCCTCGGTCAGGCCGGCCACCGCGATTTCCGGATCGGTATAGGTCACGCGCGGGATCAAATGCGGTTGCATTTTTACGCGCAGGCGGAACAACGTCGCGCGCAAAACGAGGCCCGCGTGATAATTCGCCGCGTGCGTGAATTGCGCGCCGCCCGCGACATCGCCAATCGCATAGACGCGCCTGTTGGTTGTGCGCAGCGCGGCGGACACCGCGATCCCCGACTTGCCGAAGGCGACGCCGGCCGCCTCAAGACCAAGATTATCGACATTCGGGCTGCGCCCCGCCGCGAGCAGCAGGTGCGACCCGTCGATGAATTCGGCGCCGCCGTCGCCGCGCAGTTCAACGCGGATTCCCTCGCCCAATGGATCGACGCGCGCGACGCCAACGCCCTCGCGTATGACGATTCCCTCCGCGCGCAGGCGGCGGATCAAAACGTCGGAAAACTCCGGATCTTCGCGCGACAACAGGCGCGCGGCTTCCAGGATCACGACCTCGGCGCCGAGCCGGCGGAAGGCTTGCGCCAGCTCAACGCCGATGGGCCCGCCGCCGACGACGACGAGGCGTGTCGGCAACGCGGTCAGGTCGAAGACGCTTTCATTGGTGAGCGGGCGCACGGTCTCGATGCCCGGGATCGGCAATCTTGCCGGCGAGGAGCCGGTCGCCACGATAAAGCGCCGCGCCTTGATGACGAGGCCGCCCGCCTCCAGCGTGTCGCGCGAGACGAACCGCCCGGCGGCGCGAACGACGCGCACGCCGAGCGCTTCGAAACGCGCCTGCGAATCGTTGGGAGCGATGGCGTCGACGACGCCGCGCACGTGCGCGTGAACGCCCGCGAAATCAACGCGTGGTTCAACAGGCTGCACGCCAAAAGGCGCGCCCGCGCGCATGCAATGGGCGGCTTTTCCGGCGGCGATCAAGGCTTTGGACGGCACGCAGCCATAATTCAGGCAATCGCCGCCCATTTCGCCTTTTTCGACAAGCACGACGGG
>JANYDZ010000261.1 GCA_025363375.1 Hyphomicrobiales bacterium | reverse complement strand
CTGCGCCAGGCGCTCGCTGACAAAACGGGCGAGAATGTCGGCGGGCCCGCCGGCGGGAAACGGCACCACCATGCGGACAGTCTGACTCGGCCAACCCGCCGGGGCCTGCGCGCGGGCCGGCGCCGCCATGCAAAACAGCGTCAGGATCGCCGCCGAAAAAGCCCGTGTCGAACCAATCATGAAATTCCCTCCCGCCGGAACATGTTGCCTGTCGGTGTTCCCACCCGTCCGGCGCAGGTCAAAACCCGCCTACCGAAACAGATCCTTGAATATCTCGTACCATTTCGGCATGGACTCGTTGACCTCCGCCGGCGAGATATGGAGGACGCGGTGTTTTCCCGGCGTCAGTTCGGCCTCGAGCGGCGCAACTCTGGGATGGGCGGGAATGTAGAAAGTATCGCGATAAATGATCTGCCCTTCTTCGCCGCACATGAAATCGAACAGAAGTTTGCCGGCATTGGGATGCGGCGCGCCCGCCGTGACACCCACGGTCGAGATGATGCCGGTCATCGCGGGCGCCATGGCAATCCAATTCACGGGCGCGCCGCGTTTGGCGCTGAAAATGGCGTTTTCGGGAAACGATTGCATCGCCAGCGCGTATTCGCCCGCAATCACCTGATCGATCACCTGGCGCGAAGCCGCGTTTATGCCGGCGATCCTTTGCGTTGAAAGCCGCTTGAGATAATCGCGCCCCTTGTCGTCGCCAAGCGCCTTGAGCGCCGTGCCGACAAAGCCCGCGCCCGCCGATGTCGAGGGCGCCGAACTCCATATGATTTGTCCCTTGTATTTGGGATCGAGCAGGTCCTCCCATGTTCTTGGCTCGGTTCCCCGTTTGATAAGATCGGTGTTGAAGGACACCGCAATCACGTAATCGTTCGTGGCGGCCCAGTAGCCTTCGGGATCGCGGTAATCGGCGGCGTATTCGCGCACGGAATCCGGCAGCCATTTGAGGGCGAGGCCTTCCTTCTTGAGCGCCTCCGCCGTCGTGGTGCCGTCGTAGACGTCGCCCTGCACCTTGCCGGCCTTCGCCTCGGTGAGCAGACGCAGCGCGACATCGGTGGAATTGGCGCGGACATATTCGACTTTAACGCCGTATTTTTTCTCGAAAGCGGCGCTCAGAACCAGCACAAGCGGATCAATCGGCTGCGTTGTGTACCAGACGACCTTGCCCTCTTTCTTCGCGGCGTCGATCAGGGCCGCGTCGGCGGCGCGCGCGGCTGGAACGCCCGCCGCCAGGGCGGCCAGAACAATACCTGCAAAAGCGCGGCGAACCATCGGCATTCCCCCTCGGTCAACGGGTCGAAACATCCTATACGCCAGCCCTAGAGATCCGGCGGCTGATGCGTGAAATGCCGGTGATCGGCGGGCCGCGCGTTGACCTCCTCGCGCGTGCCGAAACGTCTGAGCGCGTTGAGCTCGATCACATTGCGGTCGGGATCGTGGAAATAAACCTGCTTGCCTTGAAATACGCCGCTGTTGCGGTCCTCCTCAAAGAGGATTTCGACATTGTGCGCGCGCAATTCCGCGACAGCCTTGTCATAGCCGTCGATATCGACGCGGAAGGCGTGATGAACGAGAATGCCGTTGCCCAGGTTGGGATTGATCGGCGTTTTCGAATGGCAGAGGATCACATGGTCGGAGCCGGCCTTCAGAAAGATCATGCCGAGCGTCGAGCGCTGCACAAGCTCAAGTCCCAGAACATCGCAATAAAAGCGTTCGCTCTTTTCGAGATCGCCGACGGATATGGTGAAATGAACGACGCCCTTTGTCTCGATCATCGCGGTCTCCCCTGCGCAAAGCTTTTGCGCGAGAAAAGCATATTCCGCCGGCAACCGCCAGCGTGAGGCTACCGCAGCGCCTCCGGCTCCTCCACCGCGAGGCCGATCAAACGCTCCAGCGTCCCGTGATCCGCCGCGAGCTCCGCCGATTTCGCGCGGTGCACAATCGCGCCGCGCTCGATCACCACGGCTTCTTTCGTCAACGACAACGCGATATCGCTGTGTTGTTCCACGAGAATAAAGGCCATGCTGGCGTCGGCGGTCATGCGCCTGACGGCGCCGGTGAGTTCC
>JANYDZ010000167.1 GCA_025363375.1 Hyphomicrobiales bacterium | reverse complement strand
CGATGCCGGCCATGCTCGACCGGCTGTGCCAGCGCGCCGAGGACGCCGTGCGCGGCGGCTACAACATCATCATCCTGTCGGACCGCATGATGGGCGCGGACCGCGTGCCGATTCCCGCGCTGCTGGCGACGGCGGCGGTGCATCATCACCTCATTCGAAAGGGGTTGCGCACCTCCGCCGGCCTCGTCGTCGAGACGGGCGAAGCGCGCGAGGTGCATCATTTCGCGTGTCTCGCCGGCTACGGCGCGGAGGCCGTCAATCCCTATCTCGCCTTCGAGACGCTCGCGGCCATGGCCGAGGAGTTTCCCGACGAGGTCGACGGCTATGAAGCTATGAAGCGCTTCATCAAATCGGTCGACAAGGGCCTGCTCAAGGTCATGTCGAAGATGGGCATCTCGACCTACCAGTCCTATTGCGGCGCGCAGATTTTCGACGCCATCGGCCTCAATCAATCCTTTGTGTCGCAATATTTCACCGGCACGGCGACGACGATCGAAGGCGTTGGCCTTGAAGAGATCGCGGCGGAAACCGTGGGCCGTCACCGCGACGCTTTCGGCGATTCGCCCGTCTATCGCGGCATGCTCGATGTCGGCGGCGACTACGCCTATCGTCTGCGCGGCGAAGCGCACGCCTGGTCGGCGCAATCGGTGTCGCTGTTGCAGCACGCCGTGCGCGGCGGCGGCGACGACGCGCAGCGCCAATACCGCGACTACGCCAGGCTGCTCAACGAGCAGGACGAACGCTTGCTGACCATTCGCGGCCTCTTCCGCGTCAAAGGCGCCGACGAGGACGGGCGCGTGCCCGCGCCGCTGGAGGAGGTCGAATCCGCCGTCGACATCGTCAAGCGTTTCTCGACGGGCGCCATGTCCTACGGCTCGATCTCGCGCGAGGCGCACACGACGCTGGCCATCGCCATGAACCGCATCGGCGGCAGGTCGAACACGGGCGAAGGCGGCGAGGAGTCCGACCGCTACAAGAAGATGGCGAACGGCGATTCCATGCGCTCCGCCATCAAGCAGGTGGCCTCGGGACGCTTTGGCGTGACGACGGAATATCTCGTCAATTCCGACATGATGCAGATCAAGATGGCGCAGGGCGCCAAGCCCGGCGAGGGCGGACAATTGCCCGGACACAAGGTCGACGCGGTCATCGCCAAGGTGCGTCATTCCACGCAGGGCGTCGGCCTGATTTCGCCGCCGCCGCATCATGATATTTATTCCATCGAGGATCTCGCGCAGCTCATCTACGATTTGAAGAACGTCAATCCGCGGGCGCTTGTCTCGGTGAAGCTCGTCTCCGAGGTGGGCGTGGGCACCGTCGCCGCCGGCGTCTCGAAAGGCCGCGCCGACCACGTGACGATCTCGGGTTTTGAAGGCGGCACGGGCGCTTCGCCGCTCACCTCCATCAAGCACGCGGGCTCGCCGTGGGAGATCGGTCTTTCGGAAACCCACCAGACGCTCGTCGCCAACCGGTTGCGCTCGCGCATTTCGGTGCAGGTCGACGGTGGATTGCGCACCGGCCGCGACGTGGTCATCGGCGCGTTGCTGGGGGCCGACGAATTCGGTTTCGCCACCGCGCCGCTCATCGCGGCGGGCTGCATCATGATGCGCAAGTGCCATCTCAACACCTGCCCGGTGGGCGTGGCGACGCAGGACCCGGTGCTGCGCAAGCGCTTTGTCGGCCAGCCCGAACACGTCATCAACTTCTTCTTCTTCGTCGCCGAGGAAGTGCGGGAGATCATGGCCTTGCTCGGCTACCGCCGCTTTGAAGAGATGATCGGCCAGATGCAGATGCTCGACAAACAGGAGGCACTCGCGCATTGGAAGGCACGCGGTCTCGATTTCTCGAAGCTCTTCCACAAGCCCGTTGCCGCGCCTGGAGAGTCGATCTTTAATTCGACGCGGCAGGATCATGGGCTTGGCAAGGTGCTGGATCGCAAGCTGATCGCGGCGGCCAAGGACTCGATTGCCACTGGTGCCCGGATGACAATCGAAACCGCGATCAACAATACCGATCGCGCCACTGGGGCGATGCTGTCGGGCGCCATCGCGCGCCGCCACGGCCATGCCGGGCTTGCAGGCGAGACGATCCATATCAAAGCCAAGGGAACGGCCGGGCAAAGTTTCGGTGCCTGGCTTGCCGCCGGGGTCACTCTCG
>JANYDZ010000203.1 GCA_025363375.1 Hyphomicrobiales bacterium | reverse complement strand
GATGCCCTTCAAAACCATAGTCGGTGAGGATGCGCCGCAAATCGGGATGCCCCGAGAACAGCACGCCCATGAGATCGTAGGCTTCGCGCTCAAACCAGTTCGCCGCCGGCCACACCGGTATCGACGAGGCAATCGCCGCGTCCTCGGCGACTTCGGTTTTGACGCGGATGCGGCGGTTGTGTTTCGGCGACAGCAAATGCCAGACCACGTCAAAACGCTTTTCCCGTTGGGGATAATCGACCGCGGTCAGATCAATGAAATTGACGAAGAGGCAGTCGGGCGCGTCGCGCAGAAACGTCAGCGCGTCGAGAATGTTTTCGGACCTGACGACGAGCGTGAGTTCGCAGTGGGCGACGCAAGCGCTGACCACGCCCGGCTGCGCGGCGGCGATGCGCTCGCCTAAAACCTTCAGTTCCTCGGCTTCCGACATGATTATCTCTCAATCGTCCCGAGGCGCCTGATCTTCTTCTGCAGCAGCAGCACGCCGTAGAGCAGCGCTTCCGCGGAAGGCGGGCAGCCCGGCACATAGATGTCGACGGGCACGATGCGGTCGCAGCCGCGCACCACCGAATACGAATAATGATAATAACCGCCGCCGTTGGCGCAACTGCCCATCGAGATCACATAACGCGGCTCCGGCATCTGGTCGTAGACCTTGCGCAGGGCGGGCGCCATCTTGTTGGTGAGGGTTCCCGCGACGATCATCACGTCGGACTGCCGCGGCGACGCGCGCGGCGCAAAGCCGAAGCGTTCGACATCGTAGCGCGGCATGGAGAGCTGCATCATTTCGACGGCGCAACAGGCGAGCCCGAACGTCATCCACATCAGCGAGCCCGTGCGCGCCCAGGTAATGAGGTCGTCCGTGGACGTCACGATAAAGCCCTTGTCGGCGAGTTGGTCGTTCATCCCCATGAAGAAGGGATCGTTCGCGCCGACGGGCTTGCCGGTGTTGGGATCGATGATGCCGCGCGGGGCCTGCGCGACGAGGGGTTCGTTCAATCCCATTCGAGCGCTCCCTTTTTCCATTCGTAGACAAAGCCGATGGTGAGCACGAGCAGGAACAACATCATCGACCAGAAGCCCAGGGCGCCGATGTCCTTGAACGCGACCGCCCAGGGAAAGAGAAACGCCACTTCGAGATCAAAAATGATGAAAAGCAGCGAAACCAGATAGAAGCGCACGTCGAATTTCATGCGGGCGTCGTCGAAGGCGTTGAAGCCGCATTCGTAGGCGCTGAGCTTTTCGCTGTCGGGCGCCTTGAAGGCGAGAATGAAGGGAGCGAGAATCAGCGCCCCCGCCAGGCCGCCGGCGACGGCCATGAAAATGACAAGGGGCAGGTATTCTTCGAGCAAGGCTGGGAGCAAGTCTGGGAGCAAGGCTGGCATCGGCATTTCCTGGGCTCTGGAAGAGCCTTTTCGGGTCCAAACGGCCGCGCAGCGGGGACGCGGGGCGGACCAGATTCAGGGCCGTCCGGAAGACGCCGCGAGGACTATCGCAGTGCACTGCGGGAAGCAAGGCGGCGGCAAGGGCGCTCGGGCGGCAATGCGCGGTCAAAAGGCAGTTCGTTTGCGGGTGTTGGCGCCTGTGCGGCCAAACCCCTGCGGGCGGCGTGCGCGTCTGCGTCAAGCGGACGCACTTCCAGCTGCGGGAATCGCATACGCAATATATCGCCGTGATCGAGGCCGCTACAGCGTCATCAACCCCAGCCGCCCCGCCGCCACCCCGATCAGCCCGCCCGCGCAAATCACCCAGAGCGGATTGCGCCTGAACATCAGCATGAAAGCCGCGGAGGCCGCCGTCAGGCCGTACCCGACGGCATCGTGGCCCGCCGCCTGCGCCGTGATGAGGCCGGACGCCACCATCATGCCCACCACGATTGGCGCGAGGCTCACTTTGATCGCTTTCAGAACGGGCGAATCCTTGACCCGCTCCATGGCCCGGCCCACGCCGAAGGCGAGCAGGCTTGGCGGCCCCACGATGGCGAAAGTCGAGACCAGAAGGCCCGGCAGGCCCGCCACCTGCCAGCCGATAAAGCTGACCATCAACATGTTCGGCCCCGGCGCCAGTTGGGCCAGGGCGACGGAACTGGCGAACTGCGCGTCGTTCATCAAGCCATAATTTTCCACAATTTGTCTGTGGAACTCCGGGATCAGCGCGCTGGCGCCGCCGATGGCGAAAAACGCTGTCGAGAAAAACGCCCAGAAGAGTTTTGAGGTCTCCTCGCTCATGCGCGCCGCCCCTTGTAGAGGGTCCAGCCAATGGCCAACGGGCAGATCACCAGGACCAGCGTCCACAGCGGGAAGCGAAACACGCCGATGGCCAGAAAACTGACGGCGGCAAAAATCGCGGACACGACATTGCGCTCGACGCCCTTTGTCAGCCGCGCCGCCGTGCCAAAAATGAGCCCCGCCGCCGCCGAAGCCGCGCCCGAGGTCGCGGCGCGCACATCCGGCAGATGCGAGAACTGGTCATAGACAACCGCTATCCCCAGCAAAATCAGCAGCGGCGCCAGCAGCAGCGAAGCCAGGCACAGCACTGAGCCGAAGGGACCATGGTGCTCGTCGCCGATCATCGTGGCGGCGTTGAGGAAGTTTCCGCCCGGCAGAATCGAGCAGATGCCGAACATCTCGACGAATTCCTTCGGCGTCAGCCATTTGCGGTTTTCGACGATGATGTAATTGGCGGATGTGGCGATGCCGCCAAAACCCATCAAGCCAATGAGAAGGAAGCCCGTGAAGAGATTCCACATTGAGAGGTGCTGTCTGGCGGGCGGCTGATCCACGGGGGGCCTGCAATGGGAGGGTGGCGCTTGCGGCGTGTCTATTGACGGCGGGAGCGCAAAGCAAGGCGCCGTCAGAGCAGCGCCAACGCGGCGTCGATTGCCGCAAGCGCCTCCTCATGCGCCGTCGCGCACAGGTCCTGAAAGGCCGCCGTCGGACGCACGCCCGCCGCCAGAGCGGCGGGATTTTGCGCGCGCGCCGCCACCACCGCTTTCAGGCGCGGCAGGGCATCGGCGACCTCGCTGGCCAGAACATGGCTCAGCCGCGCATGATGGCGTCCCACCGCCGCGAGGTCGAAGACATCGCGGGACGTGAACTGCGCCGCGCGGAAGCGGATTTTCTTGACGATGACTTCGTCCAGCGTTTCCAGCGCGATCCCGCGATCTCGAAACCGCTCCAGCGTGAAGCCCGGCTCGGTCTGCAAATGCGGCGACAGAAAATCGATTTCGCCTTCGCCGCATTCAAATTTCAGATAATGGCCGGGCCACTGGAAAATCGTTGAAATTTTTCCGGCGGCGGGATTGTTGGCGGGCGCGAAACGCCTGAGCGGACCGCCGGGCACGAACAGGTCAATATCGTCGCTGAGCCGGTGCGCGATCCGCAGCGCAATGGCCGTGCCGCCGCCGAGCGTCCAGTGCGGCCTTGCCGGATCGCAGGCAAGCCCGGCGAAGACGTAATCCAGCGCGGGCAGAGCGCGGTCCAGCAGTTCGCGCCACGCGGTCGGATTTTCTCGCAGCTCAAGCGGCAAACTGGCCAAGGTACACCCGGTTGGGATGGAGCGGCGGCAGAACGCGCACCGCAAGTTCGCGGAGCGCCGGAAACGTGGTCGCCTCGCACGCCACGAGATCGGCGAATTCGGCGGGATCAGCCTCGTCGATAAAGGCTTCCACAGCCGCGCGCGCGGCGTAACCCGCCGCCCCGCCGGTCAGCGCCGACAGAAACGCCTCGGGCGTGACCCGCTCGCCGGCAAACACGTTGACGTGGTTCGCCGCGATGCGAACCGGCGCGGGAATCAGGTCTGGCGCGTCTGTCATGGCAAGATTCCGTGCGGCGGGCGTCTCCAATCATACATTGAAAACGCGTCGATGCCACCGCGCCTGCCCTACACCGCCGGCCCGATCGACCTTGGCGTCGAGATAACGCCCGTGAGCTTCTCCCGCGGCAACGCCATGATCGCGGCCTCGTCAAACAGGTCGCCCATCTTTGACTCCACGCCATTGGCCTTGATCGCCTCGAGCCATTTGCGGTGCAGACGCGGAT
>JANYDZ010000174.1 GCA_025363375.1 Hyphomicrobiales bacterium | reverse complement strand
CTGTTGTGCGGCCTGGTCGCGATTGCCGTCTACGACCCGGCGACGGCCGCGGGCGTGGCACGAATTTCGCTCGCCACCGTCGCCGCGGTGGGCTTCATTCTGGTCCTGTATCTGGCGCTGCACGGGGTCGACCGCGCCGTGATGCTGATCCCCACGTGGTTCCTGTTGCTGGCCTGGGTCTGCGCCGCCGCTTTCACGGTCACCGGCTATCTGACCAACGACCTGGTGTCGCCGGCGTTGATCGGCGGCCTTGTGCTGATCGTGATGCTGATTGGTTTCACGGTGATGCAGATCGCCTTTGCGACGGGCGCGCTGGCGTATGGCGCCATCAGCAACGTCGAGCGAAAGGCTTTGGCGCTGACCGGGTCGGGCGATATCGTCTTCGACTGGGATGTTGTCGCCGACCGCATCCATGCGAGTCCCGAAGCCGAGCAGATGCTGGGCCTCAAACGCGGCGCCCTTGAAGGTCCGGCTTCCGCCTGGTTCGACGTGCTGCATCCCTTCGACCGCGACCGCTACCGGACGGCGCTCGATACCGTCCTCGAACAGCGGCGCGGCCGGCTCAACATCAACTTGCGTTTGCGCGCCCTCGACGGCCACTATCTCTGGTTCCTGCTCAAGGCGCGTCCGGTTGTGGGAGCCGACGGGGAAGTCGTGCGCGTGATCGGCGCGCTCGCCGACGTGACCGAAGCCCGCAACGCCGAAGAGCGCATGCTCTACGACGCGGTGCACGACAACCTGACCGGCCTTGCCTATCGAGAGCTGTTTTTTGACCGGCTTGACGCCGCCTTGCGGCACGCCGCCGGCGACGCGCGGCTGCATCCCGCCGTCATCGCCATTGATTTCGACCGGTTTCGGCAGGTCAATGAAATGGCGGGCGTCGCGGCGGGCGATTCCATCCTGCTGACAGCCGCGCGCCGACTCGCCCGGCTGCTGCGCCCGCAGGATTCCGTCGCGCGGATTTCCAGCGACCAGTTCGCGATCATCGTCATGTCGGAACCCGAGCCCGCGCAAATCCTCGCTTTCGCCGAAACGGTGCGGCGTTCGTTGGCGACGCCCGTGACCTTCAACGAACAGGAACTGGCGCTGACGGTCTCGATCGGCATGGCGCTGCACGACCCGCAAACCCGTTCCAGTCCCGACGCCATGCTGAAAGACGCCGAAATCGCCCTCGCGCACGCCAAGCGTCTTGGCGGCAACCGGATCGAATCCTTCCGGCCGACCATGCGCGCGCATCGATCCGATCGCCTGACGCTGGAAGCCGAGCTGCGGCGCGCCATTGAAAACGGCGAGATCAAGCTCGCCTTCCTGCCGGTGGTGCGGCTTGAGGACAGGACGATCGCCGGCTTCCAGGCGGCGCCGCGTTGGGATCATCCCAGACTCGGCCGCCTCAATCCGAATGATTTCGTTCCCCTTGCGGAAGAGACCGGGCTGGTCGCGGATCTGTGCAACTTCACCCTCGATCGGGCGGCGCGGGAACTGGCCGCGTGGCAACAGTCGCTGGACGTCGACCCGCCCATTTTCGTCACCGTGGAAATCGCCTCGCGCCAGTTGCTCCGTCACGACCTCATCAACGACGTCAAGCTTGTTGTGACGCGCGCGGCGGTCAAGCGTGGTTCGCTCAAGCTGGAGTTTCCCGAACGTCTTGTCATGGAAAACCCGGAATTTTCCGCGCAAATGCTGGCGCGCATCCGCGAACTGGGCGCGGGTCTGTCGCTGGACGATTTCGGCTCCGGTTTTTCCTCGCTCGGCTATTTGCAGCGTTTGCCCTTCGATACCATCCGGATCGACAAGTCCTTCATGCACGCCTCCGCCAAAAGCTCGCGCCCCGCCATCCTCAGGTCAATCGTGTCGATGGCGCACGAACTGGGGATGGACGTGATCGCCGAGGGCGCGGAGACCGAAAGCGACGTGATCGAACTCTATCAGCTGGGATGCGAATATGCGCAGGGACCGGCCTTTGGCCGGGCTCTTAGCCCGGTGGAAGCGCGCAAACTCATGGGAGCGGCGTCGGAAGCCGCGTAGCGCGAAACGATCAGGCGTGTCCCGCCTGATCGACCAACATGGCGGGATCGACGCCCAGTGTGTTCATCGCCCGGGCGTATTTGCCTTCGAGATCGGGATCGAAAAGCAGCTCGCTCGTGGCCGGGCAGTTGAGCCAGCCGTTGCGCTGGATCTCGTCTTCCAACTGGCCGGCGGCCCAGCCGGCGTAGCCGAGCGCCAGAATGGCGCGATGCGGGCCGCCGCCCGTCGCGATGGCGCGAAGAATATCGACTGTGGCCGTCATCGAAACGCTGCCGTCGATCTCCATGGTCGTGTCGTCGGCGGCATAGTCCGGGGAATGCAGCACAAAGCCGCGCTGCGTCTCCACCGGGCCGCCGCGCAAAACCGGCAGGGCGCCCGCCCGCTCCGGCAGGCGGATCGCTTCGTCAGGTTTGATGACGTCAAGCTGCACAAGCAATTCAGGGAAGGTCACTTTGCGCGCCTTGCGGTTGACGACGATCCCCATCGCGCCGTCGTTCGAATGGGCGCACAGGTAGATCACCGAGCGCGCAAAGCGCGGGTCGGACATGCCGGGCATGGCCAGCAGGAGCTGTCCGTCGAGCTGGAAACGGCCTTTGCCGCGGGATTTTTTCGCGCCAATTTTCATGACTGAACTCTAGGCTCCTCTGACGTATATTCCAAGCCTCCGGATCGACAGTCCCCCGATTACGCCTGGCCAGCCGCGTATCACGATAACGTGGATGGCGGGCCGGGGCCGGGTGCGATATGAAACCTGTTATGTTGCAGAATTGTGCATTATTCGCGCCAATCCGCCATCTGGCGAAAACACTGGCGGTCTTGCTGGCGGTCATATCGCCGGCCCTGGCCGCGGAATCCGACGCCTCGGACTGGTCGCCCGGCGTCAAATCCGCGGCGCGGCTGGTTTCAGCTGGCGGACTTTCCGGGCGGGTCTATCTCGCGGGCCTCGAAATCAAACTCGCGGGGTCCGCCCTCACCTATTGGCGCAATCCGGGCGACGCCGGCGTGCCGCCGGTTTTTTCCTTCGCGGGATCGGAAAATCTTGCCGGCGCGCGCGTTCAATATCCCGCGCCCCAGCGTATCGACGAAGGCGGCCTGGATGCGTTCGGCTATCGGGGCGAAGTCGTTTTCCCGATCGAACTTGAGCCTGCGAACGCTGCAAAGCCGATCGAGTTGAATCTCGACCTGCAATATGCGGCGTGCGAAAAAATATGCGTCCCTGCGCAGGCCAGTTTGCGGTTCCGGTTCCAGCCCAAAGCCTCCGCTGGCCCGCAGGCCCGGCGTATCGCCGCGTTTGCGGAGCAAGTTCCAAAGCCGGCAAGCGAACCGGGCGCGCCTTCCCTGCGCATCGCCCGGCAAGCCCCGCAGCCCGGGTGGAACGTCGCTTTGTCGCCGTCTTCCGCCGTTTCCGACCTCTTCGCCGAAGGGCCTGACGGCTGGTATTTCGACACGAAACGCGACCGCGACGGCTTTGCGCTCCTGCTGTCGCAACGGCCCGCGGGCTCCCGGGAGACAATTGTTGAGGTGGTCCTCACCTACACGTCGCCAAATGGCGCCTACGAGGTGAAGCAACGCCTCGACGTGGACCCCGCGAACCCGTAAAAGGCCAGCGGGGATTTTAATGTCCATCTCGACCGGCCCCATAGGGAGTTCACCATGATTAAAGTTGGCGATGCTTTGCCGAACGCGACCTTCACCGTCATGACCGCCGACGGGCCGAAGCCGCAAACCACCGACGAAGTGTTCAAGGGCAAGAAAGTCGTGCTGTTCGGCGTTCCCGGCGCTTTCACGCCGACCTGCCACCGCAACCATTTGCCGAGCTACAAGGACAAGGCCGCCGAGATCAAGGCCAAGGGCGTCGATGCCATCGCCGTCGTTTCCGTCAACGACGCCTTCGTCATGGGCGCCTGGGCCGACGCCAGCGGCGCCAAGGACAGCATCGCCTTCCTCGCCGACGGCAGCGCGGCCTTCGCCAAAGCGACCGGGCTCGAACTCGACCTTACCGCCCGCGGCATGGGCGTCCGCGTCAAGCGCTTCTCCATGCTGGTGCAGGACGGCGTCGTGAAGACCCTCAATATCGAAGAGGCCGCCGGCATCGAACAGACCGGCGCCGACAAGATGCTGTCCCAGCTCTGATCCTTTGCGAACCAGCTTGCGGCCGGCCTTCGGGCCGGCCGTATTTTTTGGCGAAATCTCACCTTGATCGCGCCCAGATCATCCGTCATGAAACCTTCATGAAAGATAGCCCGTCGCGCCTTTGCGCTTCGGGCGCGCGGGCTGGGCAATGACTTTGGGGGATGGATTTCCAGGCGGGCGCGCCTTCGGGCGCGGGCCGGCTGCAATTTGCGCGTCCGGCGCGGTTCTGGCGCTTGTCTGCGCGATTGCCGAAGGCAGCCTCGCCACGACCCCGTTTACATTGGCTTGCGCCCTCGTCGCTGTCGCTCTCCTGCTGATCGCGAGCCGCAGGCCCCTGTTCGCGATCAGCGTTGTCGCCGCGCTTCTGATCATTCTGGCGCTCGCCTCAAAGGCCAAATCGCAGATGATGGCGATGACGCTGCACGCCTATGATTTTGTCTATTTCGCGCGCACCCCGACCGAACTCGTCTTCATGGCGGAGCATTATCCAGCCGACATGCGGAACGGCGCGTTGGCGGTGGGCGCGACATTGTTGGGCGGGGCGTTGATATTCTGGCTCGATCCCCTGCGCGTCGCGCGGCGCCGGGCCGCCGAACTGCTCGGGCTCGGCGCCATCGCGGTTTTTTCGCTCTACCAGATCTCGGGCGCGCCGGATGTGTCGTACTTTTTTCGCGGACGCTATCTGCTGTCTTCCTTCTTCGTTTCAATACCCGAGGCCGCGGGCGTTGTCCGGCAGGGCGGGTTCTTCGCCTCCACGGCGCAGGCGCGCGCCGCCGATTATATCCGTCCCGGCCTCTCGTGTCCGGCGTCGAACGACTATCCCTCGATTGTGCTGACGCTGAATGAAAGCGCTTTCGCGCCAAGCCAGTTTCCGCAATTGGCCTATGAGCCCTCGCTGCTCGAACATTTCCGCTCTGAGGATGGAATCATCCATAAGCTCGGCGTTGAAACCTTCGGCGGCGGCACCTGGTTGACCGAGTTCAACGTGCTTACGGGACTGTCCACCTGGCCGCTGGGCAATGTGCGCACCTATGTCGGGCGCATTCTGCAGGGGCGCGTCAAACATTCGCTGCCCGCCTATCTGCGCGCCTGCGGCTATGAGACCGTGGCGCTCTATCCGGCGGGCGGCGATTTCGTGAATTCGCGGCCTTTCTACCAATCGATTGGCTTCGATCATTTTTACGACGCCAAAGACATGGGCGCGAAAAACCAGGAACGCGACGGTTTTTATTACGAACGCGCGCTGGAGGAAATGCGGACGCATTTCGCGCAAAGCAAGAAGCCGTTGTTCATTTTCATCATCACGTCGGCGACGCATTTTCCCTACGACACGCGCCTGTCGCCGGACGACGAGACCGAGGCCGGCGGCGAAGCCAATTCGCCGGAGTTCAACGAATATCTGCGCCGCCTCGCGTTGGGGCAAAAGGACCACCTCGAATTCCGCGCCAAACTCGCGGATCAGCAGAAGGGCCGCAAATTCGTGCTGGCGCATTTCGGCGATCACCAGCCCTTCATCGCGGGACAATTGCAGGACCTTGTTCCCGATTCCGAGATCGCGACCGGCGCGCCGGACCGCAGGAAACTCGGCCAGCTCTACGAGACCTACTACAAGATTGAGCCGCTCGGCATGCAGCTGACGCCCACCGCGTCGTTCGCAAAGCTCGACGCGCCCTATTTGTCGACGCGGCTTTTGCAGGCCGCGGGGTTGCCGCTCGACGATGCGTTCAGGGCGCGCGACAGGCTCATGCGCCTGTGCGAGGGCCGGATGGAGGGCTGCCCGGCGGCGGAGGCCGTCGGCCGCCTCTACAATGGATTGATCGCGGCGGGACTTCTACTCGACAGGTGATAAAAGGCGCCCGCCGCGCCTGCCGCGCAAAAATCCGGGGACCAACTTGAGCCGATACGATTTCGACGCGCCGCGCCTGTTCGTCGACGCCGCGCTCGCGCCGGGCGCCGTGATCGATCTGACGCGCGAGCAGGCCAATTATCTGGTCAATGTGTTGCGCCTGAAACAGGACGACGCCGTTCTCGTCTTCAACGGGCGCGAGGGAGAATGGCTGGGGCGCCTTGCCGCGGTCTCGAAAAAACACGCGGCGTTGGCGCTGGAATCGCGGCGGCGCGCGCAGACCGCGGGTCCCGACATTCAATACGCCTTCGCGCCGCTCAAACACGCGCGCCTCGATTATATCGTGCAGAAGGCCGTTGAAATGGGCGCGAGCCGGCTGAGTCCGGTGCTCACCGCGCGCACGCAGATCCACCGCGTCAACGCCGGGCGCATGCGCGCCAACGCCATCGAGGCCGCCGAACAATGCGGCATTCTGCGCCTGCCGGAGATAGACGAACCCGTGGCCTTCGAAACATGGCTGCGCGAAAGACCGAGCGACGGATTGCTGATTTTTTGCGACGAGGACGCGCCCGTCGTCGACCCGCTGCAAGCGCTCGCCGGGCATGCGGGGACGCTCGCGCCGTCCATCACGATCCTGATCGGCCCCGAAGGCGGCTTCGACGAAAACGAGCGTCGCCGGTTGATGCTCCTGCCCGGGACAATTGTCATATCCCTGGGTCCGCGGATTTTGCGCGCCGATACGGCGGGCGTCGCCGCGCTGGCTGTCGTGCAGGCGGTTCTCGGCGACTGGCGCGGCTGACAGGCCGCGACCTGTGTGGTTCCAGCCACACCCTTCAGCTATCTTGAAAAGGCGAATTCTTCACCACGAAGTCGCCACGATCCCGGAGCCATCAAGGGCCCGTGAACGATGTCGCGAAGCCGCGCGTTCACTCAACAAGGCACACGCACCGGTTTAACCAGATGTCGCAATATTTCGTTTCCTGTCGAGAGCGCTTTTTCGGCCTGGGCCTGCTGCTCGCGGCCTTTCCGGTCGCGGTCGCCTTCGCCGCCGAACCCGAGGCCGTCGCCAGAGCGCGCGCCGACAAGGTCTGCGCCGCCTATGGCCCGGGCTTCGTCGCCGGCGCGGCGCCGGGCCAATGCGTGAAGGCCGAGGAACGTCTGCGCGTTGATCGCGGCGCCCGCCGCGGCATGTCGCCCTGGGAGCCGCCGGCCGCGTTCGCGCCGCTTCAGCAGAACGACGGCGCCATGAACGCCCATCTGCGCCTCAGCGGCGGATTTGGGACAATTCCCGCGCTGCGGTCCCGGTAATTCTTGGGTGTTTTCCAACGCTCGCGTGCGCGGACGGCGTGGATTGTATAGTGTGTCCCGATCTTCCCCGTCGAGATCCGGACTTGAGCAATTCCTCTGAGCAAATCACGATCATCCCGCCCGTCGGCCCGCTCCGCGGCCGCGTCGCGCCGCCCGGATCGAAATCGATCACCAACCGGGCGCTGCTGCTCGCGGCCCTGGCCAGCGGAACCAGCCGGCTGGCCGGCGCGCTGAAGAGCGACGACACGCGCTATATGGCCGAAGCGCTGCGCGCGATGGGCGTCGTCGTCGCCGAACCCGATCCGACCGGCTTTGTCGTCGCCGGTGAGGGCCGCCTCAAGCCGCCGGCCGCGCCGCTGTTCCTCGGCAATGCCGGCACGGCGACGCGGTTTCTGACGGCGGTTGCGGCGTCCGTGGGCGGCGCAATTGTCGTCGATGGCGATGCGCATATGCGCAAGCGGCCGATCCGGCCGCTGGTGGAGGCGCTGCGTTCCCTCGGCGTCGAGATCGACGCGCCCTCCGGATGCCCGCCCGTCTACATCAACGGCGGGAATGGCTTTCCCTCGGGGCGCGTTGAGATCGATGGCGGGCTTTCCAGCCAGTACGTCTCCGCGCTTCTGATGGCGGCGCCGCTGGCGCGTGGACCGGTTGAAGTGGCGCTCGTCGGCAAGGATATCGGCGCGCGCGGCTATGTGGATCTGACGCTGGCGGCGATGGCCTGGTTTGGCGCCGACGTCAAAATGATCGACGATTCAACCTGGCGCGTCGCGCCGAGCGGATATCGCGCGCGCGATTTTGTCGTCGAGCCCGACGCGTCGGCCGCGACCTATCTTTGGGCGGCGGAAATTCTGACCGGCGGCGCCATCGATATCGGCGTGGCCGCGTCGGACTTCACCCAGCCCGACGCGCGCGCTTTTCACGTCATCCGGCAATTCCCGCATCTGCCCGCCGTCGTCGAGGGGTCGCAGATGCAGGACGCCGTGCCGACCCTCGCGGTGCTGGCGGCCTTCAACAACAATCCCGTGCGTTTCGTCGGGATCGCCAATCTCAGGGTCAAGGAATGCGACCGGGTGGCAGCGATCGCGACGGGATTGAATGAGATCCTGCCGGGGCTCGCGCGGGAGGACGGCGACGATCTTGTAGTTGCGTCCGATCCCGCGCTGGCGGGACGGCGTCTGCCGGCGCGCATCGACACGCGCGCCGATCACCGCATCGCCATGGGCTTCGCGCTCGCAGGCCTGAAAATCTCCGGCGTCACAATTCTCGACGCGGGCTGCGTCGCCAAGACCTATCCGGGCTACTGGGACGATCTCTCCACGTTGGGAGTGACGCTGGAGCGCCGCGCGCAGCGCGAGGCGTGACGCCGGCGGGACGGTTCAGGTCGTCGCCACAAACAGATCCTCGATCCGCGCCTGCGACGCCGTCAGGCCCTGTTCGCGCAAATAGCGGGTCAGGGCTTCGAGGGTCGGGCGGTTCTCTTCAAGACCGTAGGGCCATGGGTCGCCGTCGAAAACAGCGTTGATTTCCTCGACGTCGCGCATCAGCCACGGGATCATGTATTGCAGGCTGCCAACGTCCATAAAGCGCTTGAGCGCGATCTCCTTGGATTTACGCAACGCGGTCGCCACGGCCTTGGCGAGGCCAGGATGTTTTTCGTGCGTTTCACGCTTGACGACGATCGTATGCATGATCGGGAAGACGCGCGTGCGCCGGTAATATTGCAGCTCGACTTCGTAAAAATCCGGGAACAAACGCTGGATGTTGCGGTTGCGCCCGAAGCACTCGGGCACGATGGCGCCGAGAACCGCGTCGATCTCTCCAGCTTCCAGCAACTGGCTGAGCGACTTCGCTGACGTGTTGTCGACGACGCGCGTCGGCTTCACAAGCGGCGGCACGGTCGGGTGGCCGTGACCGCCCGCCTCGTTCATCGCGCCTTGCACCCATTCGACCCCGCTGAAATCGACGCCATATTCATCGCTGAGATGGCCGCGCGCGAACACCGCCGCCGTCATCGTGTAAAGCGGCACGCCGATGCGCTTGCCTTCCAGATCCTTCGGCCGCCGGATTTTGTCGGGGTTGACGAATGTATAGCCGCAGCGAAACACGCGCGAGGGAAACACCGGGATCGCCACATGCCCGCATGTTCCGGCCATCGTCGCTGAAATGAATTCGGATGTCGACATTTCCGAAACGTCGGCCCCCAGGCCGGCGCCGTTCCGGTCGAACAGCGCGCGCACGGAATGCACGCCATGGGAGCCCTCGAATTGCACGTCGAACCCCTCGATCGCGACCTCGCCAAGATAGAGCGGCTGGATGCGGTCGTAGAGCGTGCAGGCGAATGTGATTTTTGGCTTGTCCATCATTCGGCGGCTCCCTGTCGAAAGACCGCTTACCCAGCCCGCAGCGCCTTGTCGAGCGCCCGCAAATCCGCCGGCAACCTGCTCTCGAATCGCAGATCCTCGCCGCTGACGGGATGCGTGAACGCCAGCAAGGTTGCGTGCAGGGCCTGGCGCC
>JANYDZ010000164.1 GCA_025363375.1 Hyphomicrobiales bacterium | reverse complement strand
CCTGCTTCATCACGCGCGCGGATTTCACCACCTGCGGCAAAAACATTTTCCCCGCGCCAAACAGGTCGCCGACGACATTCATGCCCGCCATGAGCGGGCCCTCGATCACGTCGAGCGGGCGCGTCGATTGAAGGCGCGCTTCCTCCACGTCGACTTCGACGAAGTCGGTGACGCCGTTGACGAGCGCGTGTTCAAGCCTTTTGGCGACAGTTTCCTCCCGCCAGGCGAGATCCTTTTCCTTGCTCTCAAAACCCTTGCCCTTGAAGCGGTCGGCGATGGCGAGCAGGCGTTCGGTTGAATCCTTGCGGCGGTTGAGCACGACATCCTCGCAGGCTTCGCGCAGTTCCGGATCGATCTTCCCGTAAACCTGCAAGGCGCCCGCGTTGACGATGCCCATGTCCATGCCGGCGCTGATGGCGTGATAGAGAAAAACGACATGCATGGCCTCGCGCACGGGATCGTTGCCGCGGAACGAAAACGACAGATTCGAGAGGCCGCCGGAAATATGCGCGTGCGGCAATTGCGCGCGGATGGCGCGCGCCGCCTCGATGAAATCGACGCCGTAATTGTCGTGTTCCTCCAGCCCGGTCGCCACGGCGAAAATATTGGGGTCGAAAATGATGTCCTCGGGCGGAAATCCGACTTTCTCAATCAGGACTTTGTACGCGCGCGCGCAAATGTCGATCTTCCGCGCCATAGTGTCGGCCTGGCCCTGTTCATCAAAAGCCATGACGACGACGGCGGCGCCGTAGCGGCGCACAACGCGGGCCTGCTCGATGAACTTCTCCTCGCCCTCCTTGAGCGAGATCGAATTCACCACGGCCTTGCCCTGGATACATTTGAGGCCGGCCTCGATCACGTCGAATTTCGAGGAATCCACCATGATGGGCACGCGCGCGATGTCCGGCTCCGCCGCCACGAGATTGAGGAAATCCACCATGGCCTTTTTGGAATCGAGCAGGCCCTCGTCCATGTTGATGTCGATGATCTGCGCGCCGTTGGCGACCTGCTCGCGCGCCACGTCGAGCGCCGCGGAGAATTCTCCGTTCTTGATCAGCTTGCGAAACCGCGCCGAGCCCGTGACGTTGGTGCGCTCGCCGACATTCACGAAGGTCACGTCCTTCGTCAGCGTAAACGGCTCAAGTCCCGACAGCCGCAGCATCGGCTCAACCCGCGCGGGACGACGCGGCGCGACGCCCTTGATCCGTTCGGCGAAAGCGCGGATATGCTCCGGCGTCGTGCCGCAGCAGCCGCCGATGATGTTGACAAGCCCGCTGTCGGCGAACTCGCCCAGCATGCCCGCCATATATTCGGGACTTTCGTCATAGAGCCCGAATTCATTGGGCAATCCCGCGTTCGGATAGGCGATGATCAGCGTGTCCGCGATGCGTGAAATTTCCGCCACGTGCTGGCGCAATTCGCGCGCGCCGAGCGCGCAGTTGAACCCCACCGCAAAGGGATTGGCGTGTTTGATGGAGTGCCAGAACGCGGCGGGCGTTTGGCCCGACAGGGTGCGCCCGGAAAGGTCCGTGATCGTGCCGGAGATGATGATCGGCAATTCGCAACCCAGCGCGTCGAAGGCGTCCCAGACGCCGTTAAGCGCGGCTTTGGCGTTGAGCGTGTCGAAAATCGTCTCGATGATGATGGCGTCCGAGCCGCCCTCGATCAGCGCGCGCGTGGACTGCGCGTACGCCGTGCGCAATTCGTCGAAGGAGACCGCGCGGAAGCCGGGATCGTTGACGTCGGGCGACAGCGACGCCGTGCGGTTGGTCGGCCCCAGCGCGCCGCAAACGAAGCGCTGGCGGCCATCTTTGGCCTGCGCCGCGTCGGCGGCCTCGCGCGCCAGCCGCGCGCCTTCAAAATTCAGTTCGGTGACATATGCCTCGAGCCCGTAATCGGCCTGCGCGATCGTGGTCGATGAAAATGTATTCGTCTCCACGAAATCCGCGCCGGCCATGAAATAAGCAAGGTGAATGTCCCTGATCGCGTCGGGCTGCGACAGAATCAGCAGATCGTTGTTGCCTTTGAGGTCGCGGCGCCAGCCGGCGAAGCGCGAACCGCGAAATCCGTCCTCGTCGAGCTTCAGGTCCTGAATCATCGTGCCCATGGCGCCGTCGAGCACCAGCACGCGCTCGCGCGCCGCCTGCGTCATGGCGGCGCGAATGGCCTTGCCGTCGATCTCGCGAACTGGTTTCGTCATGACTGGGCTCCAGCGGAAACGCGGGGCCGCAACCCGAGCAGATGGCAGACCGCGTAAACAAGATCGGCCTTGTTCATCGTGTAGAAATGAAAATCGGTGACGCCGCGGTCGACGAGGTCGAGCGCCTGTTCGGCGGCGACGGCGGCCGCGATAAGGCGGCGTGTCGCGGGATCGTCGTCCAGCCCTTCAAAGCGGTCCGCGAGCCATTGCGGCACGCTGGCGCCGGTTTTTTTCGCGAAACTCGCGGTCTGCTTGAAATTCTGCACGGGCACGATGCCCGGTCGAATGGGAATAAACACGCCGCGCGCGCGCGCCCGTTCGACAAAGCGCAGATAATGCGCGTTGTCGAAAAAGAATTGCGTGATGGCCCGCGTCGCGCCCGCGTCGATTTTGGCTTTCAACACGTCGATTTCGGCGCTGTACGAAGCGCTCTCGGGATGCATTTCGGGATAGGCGGAAACCGTCACCTCGAAATCGCCGGCGCGGCGGATGCCCGCGATCAAATCCGTCGATGTCTCGTAGCCTCCGGGATGCGCGGCGTAGGCGGTCCCCGCGCCGCCCACGGGATCGCCGCGCAAGGCCACGATGTGCCGCACGCCCGCGTCCCAGTAGGAGCGAATGACGTCGTCCACCTCGCCGCGCGTCGCCGCCACGCAGGTCAGATGCGCCGCCGGTTTCAGCGATGTTTCCTTGACGATGCGCGACACCGTGGCGTGCGTACGCTCGCGCGTCGAGCCGCCGGCGCCGTAGGTGACCGAAACAAAGTTCGGCGCCAACGGCGCCAGCCGCGTCACCGCCTCCCACAATTGCGCCTCCATCTCCGCGTTTTTGGGCGGAAAAAACTCGAAGGAGACCCCTATCCCCGAACGTCCGGAACGGCTGGCGCGCATGGAATCGTGAGCCATCACGCAAACTCCTTCAAGGTCATGGGCAAGGCGTCCGACTGCGCGCGCGGATCGCGCGCGATCCACAACGACACCGTGAGTTTTTCCGCCGCGCGCTTGCCCTCGAGATCGTGGTGCGCGACTTCGCCAAGCCCCGCTTCACGCAAAAAGCCCTCGACTTCCGCGGCGGCAAATCCCAGACGCCTGTGCGCGTGCCGCTCGCGTAAAAATTCGTTCGTATGCGGCGCGAAATCGACGACGATCAATCGTCCGCCCGGCCGCAACACGCGCGCCGCCTCGCGCAGCGCGCGCGCGGGATCGTCGAGAAAATGCAGCACCTGATGCACGACCACGAGATCATAGCCGCCGCGCTCGACCGGCAGCGCGTACATATCGCCCTGCCGCAATTGCACGTTGCGCATGCCCGCGTGCTCAAGGCGCGTGCGGGCCAGATTGAGCATTGCCGGGCTCTGATCGATCCCGACGGCGCGGTCGGCCTGCGGCGCGAGCAGCTCCAGCATGCGTCCCGTTCCCGTGCCGAGATCGAGCATCGCGTGGACGCCGGCGTCGCCGATGGCTTCGCGGATCGCCGCTTCCACCACATCCTCGGCCACATGCAGCGAGCGGATATGGTCCCAGTTCACGGCATGGGTGGCGAAATAACGCGCGGCTTCGCCGGCGCGCGCCTTGCGAGCCTCGCCCAGCCGCGCGCGGTCGCCGCCGAGCAGATGGTCCTGAGCCGTGATATGCGCGAGAATGGAACGCACAAGATCGCCCGCCGCGCCGCGATCCGCCACGCGGAAAAACGCCCACGCGCCCTCGCGATGGCGCTCTATGAGCCCCGCTTCGACCAGCAGCTTGAGATGGCGCGAAATGCGCGGCTGCGACTGCCCCAGTATCGTCATCAACTCGGAGACGGTCAGCTCGGCCTCGGCCAGCAGCGCCAGAAGCCGCAAGCGTGTAATTTCGGCGGCGGCCTCAAGGCCGGCCAGGACGGTGGGGAAATCAGTGGTTTCGGGTGCGCGCATCGACAGTCCTTAGGTAGATATAAGGATATGTTTATATCAATTTTACAAAACGTCAAGCGTCAGTGGGCGTTGTCCCATGGCGCCTGACCAACCCCGCAAGGGTGGCGTCCCCGAACTCTTTGCAATATCAGTGGCGAAAGCGGGACGGGTGAGCAAAAATCCGTCGGGGCGAAGGATGCGCGTATGAGCTTGGTGGAGGGGCAGGCCACAAAACCAGATCGGGCGAGGCCGCCTGGCGCGCCGGCGCTCAGCGTCCGCGATGTCTCCGTCACCTTCGGCGCGGCGGCCAATCGCCCCGTGCTGAAGGATATTTCCTTTGAGGTGCGCGAAGGCGAGTTTCTCTCCATCGTTGGCCCCTCCGGCTGTGGCAAAACCACCCTGTTGCGCCTTTTTGCCGGCCTGATGAAACCCACCAGCGGCGCGATGTTTTTCGACGGCAAACCCATCGCCGGCCCCTCGCGCGAGCGCGCCATCGTGTTTCAGGATTACACCAACGCGCTGCTGCCCTGGCGCACTGTCGCGGGCAACATCGCGCTGTCGCTGGAGCGCCACGTGCCTTCGCGCGCCGATCGCGACGCGCAAGTCGACGCGCTGATCGCGCAAATGGACCTGGGACGCGCGGCGCAGCAGTTCCCGCCGCAACTCTCCGGCGGCATGCAGCAACGCGTGCAGATCGCGCGCTGCCTGGCGCAGCAGCCGCGCATCATGCTCATGGACGAGCCCTTCGGCGCGCTCGACGCGATCACCCGGCAGACATTGCAAGACGATCTTTTAAAGCTCGCCGCGCAAAAGCGCATGACCACGGTGTTCATCACCCACGATCTCGAGGAAGCCATTTACCTCGGCGACCGCGTCCATGTGCTTGGCGCCAATCCCGGCCGCGTGATCGAGACGATTGAAGTTGGCCTCGCCAAGCCGCGCAATCAATTGACGACGCGCGAAGACCCGAAATTCCTCGCCCATCGCCATCATCTCTTCGGCCTGTTGCAGGGGCACTGACATGCGGCGGTTTTTACGCGGCGCGCTTTTCCCGGTCGCCTTCCTTCTGTTCTGGGAATTCGCCACGCGCGCGGGCTGGGTGCGCTACGAATCCCTGTCATGGCCCTCCGCCATCGCGAAAGCCGGCTGGATGGCGCTGCTCGACGGCTCCATCCTGCAATCAACATGGGAGACCTGCCAATCCGCGTTGCTGGGCCTCGCCATCGGCGCGGGCATCGGCGTTCTCCTCGGCTCGATTCTCGGCTTGTGGACGCCCGTCGCGCGCATGGCGGGCCCAACCTTCGACGCCCTGCGCGCCATTCCATCAGTGGCGTGGATGCCCGTGGGATTGCTGATTTTCGGCTGGGGCATCCGCATGGAATCCGCCGTCGTCGCCTACGCCACCACATGGCCGATCCTGATCGCCACCTGGGCCGCCGTGCGCGGCGTCGAGCCACGCCTGCTGGAGGTCGCCGACGTGCTGGAAATGTCGTTCGGCGAGCGTCTGTTCAAAATCGTGCTGCCCGCCGCCTTCGGGCGCATCAATGTGGGCCTGCGCATCGCGCTCGGCGTCGCGCTTGTCGTCGCTGTGACCGTGGAAATCGCCGTGAACCCGCGCGGCCTTGGCTATGCGTTGGTGCTGGCGCAACAATCGCTGCGCGCGGATTTGATGTACGCGCAAATTCTCTGGCTCGCCTTGATCGGCTTTCTGCTCAACGCGCTGCTTAAAACCGTCGACGGCCAGCCGGTCCGCGTGGGGAGCGCCGCATGAGATTTCTGCGCAATTTGGCCCCGCCCGTCCTTTTTGCCGCCGGCCTCGTTCTCGTCTGGCATCTTGTGACTGATTTTCGTCTGGTCTCGCCGGTCTTCCTGCCTTCGCCGGGACGCGCCTTTGGCGAACTCTGGATTCGCGCGCAGAACGGCACGCTGTGGCCGCCGCTGCTGGCGACAACGCAGCGCATGATCGTCGGCTGGTTCCTGTCCTCGCTCGCCGGCATCGCCATCGGCGCGGCGATTGGCTTGACCCCCATGGTGCGCCAATTGTTGGAGCCGACGCTCGAATTCATTCGTCCCCTGCCGGCCTCAGCCATGATTCCTGTGTTTATTCTTTTCTTCGGCCTGAGCGAAAAGATGGCGGCCTTTGTGATCGCCTTCGGCTCGATCTGGCCGGTGCTGATGTCCTCCATCTACGGCTTCAGCAATGTGCGCATCCGCCTGCAGGAGGTCTCGGCCATGCTCGGCCTCACCCGCGTCGAATTTCTGCAAAAGATCGCGATACCCTCCGCCATGCCGGACATTCTCGCGGGCATGCGCTCGGGACTGGCCGTGTCGCTCATCCTCGCCGTCGTCACGGAAATGCAGGCCTCGCTCCCCGGCCTCGGCCACGATGTGTTTCTCGCGCAGCGCTCTTTCCGCAGCGCCGAACTTTTCGCCGGCCTCATCATGCTCGGCGCGCTCGGAGTAATCATCAATCATGCACTGCAACTGGCCGAACGCCGCATCCTGCGCTGGCGTCCGCAGCGCGCGTAAACAAAGGTTTTCACCGTGAGTTACTTCGTTGGCACGGATGTGGGCGGAACCTTCACCGATCTCTGGGTCGCCGAAAGCGCCGGCGGCGCGCGCGTGTTCAAAACGCCGACGACGAAGGACGTGCTCGGCGGCGTCATCGACGGCATGAGGCTCGCGGCGGAAGCCTACGGCGTCAGCTTCGAACAATTCTGCAAGGGCGTCGAACGCTTCGGTCACGGCACCACCGTCGGCCTCAACGCGCTGCTCACGGGCAACGCCGCGAAAACCGCGATTCTCACGACAACAGGCTTCGCCGACACGCTCGAAATCGGCCGGATGCGCCGCCATACGTCCGGCCTCAACGAAATCGAAGCCACCGATTCTTTTCTGCGCGGACGCAACAAGCCGCTGGTGCCGCGCCATCTCGTGATCGAAATCGACGAGCGCGTCGACGCCAACGGGAAAATCATAACTTCGCTCGACGAGGCGCAGGCGCGCGCGGCGCTCGCGGCGCTGAAGCCGCAATCCATCGAAGCCGTCGCCGTCTGCACGCTTTTCGCCACCGTCAATCCTGTTCACGAAAAGCGCCTGCGCGAAATCGTCGCGAGCGTGCTCCCCGGCGTTTTCATTAGCCTCAGCCACGAAATTTCGCCCAACGTCGGCGAATACGCGCGCATGTCCACGACCGCCGCCAACGCCGCGCTCGGCCCCCTCGCGGGACGTTATCTCTCCAAACTCGAAAGCACCCTGCGCGAGGCCGGCATGGCCTGTCCCGTGTTGATGATGACCTGCGCCGGCGGCGTCTTGCCGACATCCGTTCTCAATGACCGCCCCGCCTACGCGCTGTTCTCGGGCCCCGCGGCCGGCGTCGTCGGCTCGCTCGCCATGGGCGCGCGGATCGGCGCCGTCAATGTGCTGACAACCGACATCGGCGGCACGAGTTTCGACGTGGGCGTGATCGCCAACGGACGCCCCGTCATGCGCTCGGATGTTTCGGTCGCCGGCGCCGACATTCGCGTGCATTCCATCGACGTTGATTCCATCGGCGCGGGCGGCGGCAGCATCGCGTCGGTGACGCCCGCCGGCGGCTTGCAAGTTGGCCCCGGGAGCGCCGGCGCCAATCCGGGACCCGCCTGTTACGGGCGCGGCGGGCTCGAACCCACCGCGACGGACGCGGACCTGGTTCTGGGCGTGCTCAACCCCGCGAATTTTATCGGCGGACGCATGACGCTCGACATCGAAGCCGCGCGCCGCGCGATCAACGAACGCGTCGCCAAACCCCTCGGACTGGGCCTCATGGAAGCCGCGTGGGGCATTCGCAAGATTCTGGACTCGCGCATGGCGGACTTGCTGCGCCGCATGACCATCGAGCGCGGCTATGATCCACGCGATTTCACGCTTTTCGCAAATGGCGGCGCTGGTCCTTCGCACGCCTGGGTGCTCGCGGCGGAACTCGGCCTGAACAGCTTTGTCGTGCCCGCCGCCGCCACCGCGCAATCGGCCTTCGGCACCGCCAATTCCGATCTCGCCTTCACAACGGAGCGCCCGGCCTACGTGCGCCTGCAAGCCGGCCGCGCGGCGAACGAAGCGGAGATTGCCCGCGTCGTCGCCGGCCTCGACGACGCGCTGCGCGATGTGCGCGCCAATCTCGCGGCCGCGGGCGCGGGCGCCAACGTGCGCATCGACCGCAGCGCCGCCATCCGCTTTCGCGGCCAGACGCATCACCTTGACGTGCCGCTGGATGAAGGCGCGTTTGACGCGGCCGCCTTCAAAGCGGCGACGCGGAAATTCGGCGGCATGTACGATGCGATGTTTGGCCACGGCGCGGCCTATTCCGGCGCCGGCCACGAATTGCTCGCCGTGCGCGCGACCGGCACAGGCTCGCTGCCGCCGCCGCCGCTTAAAATGTCGGGCGACGCGCTTGTCGCCGCCGGCCATCGCAGCGTTGTCTTCGACGATCCCGCCAAGGCCGTCGAGACCAGAATCTGGCGCACCACGTTTCCCGCGCCGGACGCGCGCGTCGACGGGCCCTGCATTATTGAATTTCCCGGCCAGAGCGCCGTCGTCCCGCCCGGCGGCAAAGCGCGCGCCGACGATTTTGGCAATCTTCACATCGAGCTTGCGCCATGAACCCTGCAAACATCAGCGAGACCGCCCTCAACCCCCAGGCTCTCAACCCACAGGCTCTCAACCCGCAGGCTCTCAACCCGATCGTCTTCGAGGTCATCCGCAATCGCCTCGTCGCGATCACGGAGGAAATGCGCGTCGCGCTGCAAAGCGTTTCAGGTTCGCCGACGGTGACGGAGGCCTCCGACTTTTTCACCGGCTTGTTCCTGCCGGACGGCTCGGTCGCCTCAATGGGCTTTCAGGTCGCCTATCAGGCGCCCGTCTGCGGCGCGTTCATCCGCCACATCGCCCACAAATCGAAACACGTGGTCCGCGACGGGGACATGTTCATCGGCAACGATCCCTATATCGGCGCGTTGCATCAAAACGACGTGCAAATGGTGGGACCCATTTTTGCGGGAAACGCGATCGTCGCCTGGGCCGGCGTAGAGGCGCACGAAACCGATGTCGGCGGCATGGATTTCGCCAGCTGGTCGCCCAAGGCCCGCGAAGTCTTTCAGGAAGGCGCGCGAATTCCCTGCGTAAAGCTCGTCGACCGCGGCGAGATGCGCGACGATGTGCTGGAGATGATCACCACGGCCTCGCGCCTGCCCGGCCCGCTTGAACTCGACATCCGCGCCTTCATCGCGACGCTCAACGTCGCGCGCGCCCGCGTCACGGAACTTGTGGGCCGCTACGGCCCGGCCATGGTGACCCACGCGATTGAACGCATGATAGAGACCTCCGCGAGCCGAATGCGCGCGCGCCTCAAAGAGCTGCCGGACGGCGCCTTCCACGCCAGCGATTTTCTGGAACACGACGGGCACGCCAACGTGCTTTACAAACTCGACGTCGTCGCCACCAAGAAAGGCGAAAAGCTTACGCTGGATTTCTCCGGCTCCAGCAAACAGGCGCCGGGCTTCGTCAATTGCACGCGCTCGGGCCTCATGGGCGCCGTCACAGGCTCGGTCATGCCGACGCTCGGCTTCGACATGCAATGGAACGAGGGAGTGGTGGCGCCCGTCGAAGTCGTCGCGCCCGAAGGCCTCGTCTGCACCGCGAAATTTCCGGCGCCCGTGGGCTCGGCGACGGTCGAAGCCATCTGGGTGACGGGCAACGCCATCATGCTCGCGCTCAACAAAATGCTCGCCGCGAGCCGCAAATACGCGCACCGCGCGCAGGGCGTGAACGACGGCGCCATGGCGACCTTCAACCTTGGGGGAGTCAATCAATTCGGCGAGCCCTTCGGACTGCATCTCATGGACCCGCTCGCCGGCGGCTCGGCGGCCTTCGCGGTTAAGGACGGCGTCAATTGCGGCGGCCCCATCACCTCGCCCATTTCCGCCATCGCCGATGTCGAAAAAAACGAACAGGTCGTGCCTTTGTTCTATTTGCATCGCCGCTTGTCCCGCGACACCGGCGGCGCCGGCAAATTTCGCGGCGGCCTCTGCGCCGAAGTGGCGCTCACCCTGGGGGGCATCGAACGCGCGCAGGCGCTGGTGATGACGCACGGCGCGGAAGCGCCCAATTCAGCGGGCCTCGGCGGCGGCTGGCCGGGCTCCACGATCGTGCAGACGTTCGGTCGGGGAGCTGTCGATCGCGGCCGCGCAAAGAAAGCGGACTATGAAACCTTTGGCCCGAAACCCGGGCTGATGACGATGACATCCGGCGATGTGTTCGCTGTCTCGTGGCAGGGCGGGGGCGGATTTGGCGATCCACTTGAGCGGGACGTCGCCGCGGTCGGGAACGATGTCGCGGCGAACGCGGTTTCCCCGCGGGCCGCGCGGGAGATTTATGGCGTTGTGCTCGACGACGGCCGCCCCGATCACGCCGCGAGCAAGGCGTTGCGCGACAACATGCGTCGCGAGCGGGTCGGCGCCTTTGCGACGGACGCGGCGCGAATCTGCGCCGGCGAGCCGATCGGCGCGCTTGGTCCATCGCTTGAAATCCGGCGCGACGCGCATGGCCTGCACGTGACGACGCCCGCCGGGTACATTCTTTCAACGGGACATTCGCGCTGGCGCGAAGGCGGGCTCGGCAGGTCGATGAAGCAGGCGCCCGCCGCGCACCGCATTTTGCTGCATGAGGATCTGGAAGCCACGGCGTGGTATTGTCCGGCGACGGGGTTGCAACTGGCGGTGGATTTTCATGAGATCGGCCGACCGCCGGCGCATGATGTGATTGTGGATTTGGAAGCTTTGGTTCAAGCGCAATGATTGTTGGCCCACGCCTTCTTCAGCTTGCGGGAAAAGGCTCCGCACGGAAATACTTGTCACGCACATAAGGCTGTCAAAAATGCAGTACATTCTTAAACTCGTCACGCTCGCCGCCGCCCTCCTCGCCGCCTCCGGCGCCTTCGCGCAAGGCGCGAAGGTCGGCATGGGCTACGCCACCGCGTCCGACTACCTCGCGGTCTTCGTGGCCAAGGACAAAGGGTTCTTCGCAAAGCGCAACATCGACGCCGAGCCGACGCGCGTGCCCATCATCACGAATATTCCGCCGGCGCTGCTCTCCGGCTCGATGCAAATGGGCGTCGCCACCATGCCGGGCCTGTTGCAAGCCGTCGATGGCGGGCTTGATCTCGTGCTCGTCGCCGGCGCTGCGCGCCACATCAAGGAGCGCCCGACGATCAGCCTCGTGGCCCGCAAGGATCTGAAAATCGAAAAGCCCGCCGATCTCGAAGGTAAAACGGTCGGCGTCTCCGGCCTCAACAACGTTATGGACATGTTCCTGCGCAAATGGATGCGCAACGCCGGCGCCGACGACAGGAAGATCACGCTGATCGAAGTCCAGATTCCGCAAATCCCCGACCTCATCCGCAATGGAACCATCGACGCCGCGACATCGGTCGAGCCCATCCGCTCCGCCGTTGTCGCCAGCGGCGCCGGCAATATCGTGGCCGAGTTTTTCGCCGACGTGAATCCGGACGTGCTTGTCTCCGGCTGGATAGCCACGGGCGATTACGCGCGCAGGAACCCGGAAGTCGTCAAAGGCTTCCGCGACTCGGTCGCCGAAGCCCTCGCCTACATCGACACAAACTCCGCCGACCTCAAGGACATCGAAAAAAAGTATCTCGGCTTCAATGCGCCGCGCTGGCCGAAATTCTCCAACGCCGCCGCGAACGAGGACTTGAAAGTGTTTATCGATCTGGGCAAGGAGCTGGGCGTGTACCGCACGGCGATCGATCCGGCGAAGGTGATTTGGAAGTAAAGTGTCAAAGCGCGCCCTCATCGAATCCTCGGACACGCCGCCATGCGCCTACACGCGCGCGCCGCAATTCGAGTCCATCGTCAAGGAGCGCGACATCGCCGTCCCCATGCGCGATGGAGTCGCCATCGCCGTCGACGTCTACCGCCCCGACGCGCCGGGCAAATTCCCCGCGCTGCTCGCCTTCGCCATCTACAACAAGGAGCTGCAGGGCCCGGAATTCAACGAGGCTTTGCCGCCGCAGCCCGCGTGGTCGCCGCTCTGGGCTGGACCTCTGGAGGCGGGCGACACGCGCTTTTTCGTCTCGCGCGGTTACGCTCATGTCGTCGGCATGCCGCGCGGCGTCGGCGCCTCGCAAGGCGGCGGTTCGCGGGAGTTCGATTCATACGATCTGATCGAGTGGATCGCCGCCCAGCCCTGGTGCGACGGCAATGTCGGCATGGTCGGCATATCAGGCTTTGGCGCGGAACAATTTCACGTCGCCAAACAAAAGCCGCCGCATCTCAAAGCGATCTTCCCTTTCGATCCACGAGGCGCCTATGGCCCCTTCGGCGGCTTTCGCGACGAGTATCCCGGCGGCATGCTGCATCTGTTTCGCTATCTCATTTTTCACTTCTCCGCGTTCCACCAAAACAAGGGCGCGCCCGGCGCGCTGCCGCCTGAACGAGAAGCCTTGTGGCAAGCCGCCATGGCGAACCCGGATTACAAGATTTATCCCCACGTTTTTAATGTTCTGGCGCAGAAGGGCCAGCATATGCCTGGCTTTTTCGATCTACTGCTCGACCCCTACGACCGCGAGGAATGGGTGGCCGTGAGCGAAGCCGAATTCGCCGACGTTGAAATCCCCGTCTATACCGGCGCCGGCTGGTACGCGGGCTCCTACAAGACGCATCTCAACGGCGCGCAAAACTGGTTCGCGAATTTGCGCGGACCCAAAAAGCTCATGTTCGCGGGGCCCGCGCATCTCGAGCGCCCCTTCCGCGCTTTTCACAATGAAATTCTGCGTTGGCACGACCATTGGCTGAAGGGCGTCGACACCGGGATCATGAGCGGCGCCCCGGTGAATTACTGGCTCATGGGCGCGAATGAGTGGCGCGGCGCGCAAGACTGGCCGCTGCCGAACACGCAATGGACAAAGCTCTATCTCGCGTCGTGGGAGCGCCTGCGCGCGGAGGCGCCGCAAGCCCGCAGCGCCGATGATTTCTGCGCGCCCGACACATTCGCGCAGATGCCGCCGACACAGACGAAAACCATCGCGCGCTTGCGCTACGTGAGCGAGCCCTTCGCGCGCGACGCGCAAATCGCCGGCCCCATGTCGCTGACGCTTTACGCGGCCATCGATCAGGAAGACGCGAATTTCATCGTTGTTCTGAGCGATCTTGGCCCCGACCACGCCGTGCGCACCGCGCGCGAGGGAGAACGCGATTTGCCCGCCCTGCCCGAGCGCGAGGTTTCGCGCGGCTGGCTGAAGGCCTCGCACCGCGCGCTGGATGAAACGCGCTCAAAGCCCGGCCGCCCCTGGCATCCGCTCACGCGCAAGGCGCAAAAGCCGGTCGTCCCCGGCGAGATCAACGAATATCAAATCGAGATCATGGCGAGCGCCAATCTTTTCCGCGCCGGGCACCGCGTCGCCATCGACATTGCCGCGCTGGATTTGCCCACTGGCGTCGGCGGCGCCACCAACGTGGAATATGCGCCCTATCACATTTGCTCGGCGAAAACGGTGGTGTACAAAATCTATCACGACCCCGCGCGCCCCTCGCATTTGACGCTGCCTGTCATACCGGATTAGCCCGCGCGCTTCGCGGCAAAATTCGCCCCGCGTTGCCGCGCCATATCCCCTGCAACTCCACGTCCGAAAACACTCCGCCGCTCTCCAGCGCCTTCACATGATCATCAGCCGCGCGAAACGGAAAATCCGTGCCGAACACAATCTGCGACACAGGCACAACCTGCCGCAGCGCGCCCATCGACACGGCGTTCGACGCCTGCGCGGTGTCGTAGAAAAACTTGCCCGCTTCCGCGCGAAATCCATCGGGCGCCCTGGCGCGCAAAGCCGGCATGCCCCCGATATTGTCGAAGCGCTCAATGAGAAACGGCATCGTGCCGCCCGCGTGGCTCCAGACCATCGTCACGTCGGGGAAACGCCGCGCCGCGCCGCCAAAAACATAATTGACGATCGCGCGCGTCGTATCCGTGCCAAATTCAATCGCCGCGTCGGGAATCCCGGGCAAAGCGTTGACGCAACAATTCGGAGCGCTCGGATGCGCATAAACCACCGCCTTGCGGCGGTTGAGTTCTTCAAAGACGGGATCGAACGCGGGATCGCCAAGCCACTTGTTGTCGTAGCTCGTGAACACGCCAACGCCATCCGACTTCTGCGCGTCGAGACCATATTCAATCTCGCGCAAGGACCCCTCGATATCCGGCAGGGGAATCGCCGTGAATTGCCCGAAGCGCCCTTTGTGCGCGCCGACGAGGCTCGCCGCGTAATCATTCGTGTAACGGGCGATGCGCCGTCCTTTCTCGACATCGCCAAACCACACGCCGGGCGTCGTGACTGAAAGGATCGCCAGCGAAACCTCTGCGCGGTCCATATCCTCAAGATGCTTTTGCGGCGACCAGCCAAGCGAGGGCGGCATCAGGAGCCCCGTCCCCGCGAGGTCCCGCACGTATTGCGGCGGGGTCAGATGCGCGTGCACATCGACAATCCCCCGATGCTTGCGCCCCGCGCCGCCGCCGGAGAAAAACGCCGGGCAACACGGGCAGGCGCGGGCGTCGTCGGCGAAAAACCCGACGCGTTCGCGGCGTGAATTCAAAATGCTCATAGGGGCCTCAAAGGCGACACGGGGCGAATATGCCGCGCGGCGTATCTCCGCGCAAATCGGCGCGCTTGCCGGCAGGCCCTTCGATCGGATAGAGCAAGCGCGATATTGACGCCCGAAGCGGCCCGCCGCCGCCTTCTCCCGCCCTCATGAGCGGGCGGGATAAAACAGAAACACGGAATCATCATGGGCTTTAAATGTGGCATTGTCGGCCTGCCCAACGTCGGCAAGTCGACCCTCTTCAACGCTTTGACGCAAACGGCGGCGGCGCAGGCGGCGAATTATCCCTTCTGCACCATCGAGCCCAACGTGGGCGATGTCGCCGTGCCAGACCCCCGCCTCGATACGCTCAGCGCCATCGCCGGCTCAAAACAAATCATTCCGACGCGCCTCATCTTCGTGGATATCGCCGGCCTCGTGCGCGGCGCGTCCAAGGGCGAAGGCCTCGGCAATCAATTCCTCGCCAATATCAGGGAGTGCGACGCCATTGCCCATGTCGTGCGCTGCTTTGAAGACGGCGACATCACCCACGTCGAAGGCAAGATCGATCCCGCCAGCGACATCGACACCATTGAAACCGAGCTCATGCTCGCCGATCTCGAAAGTTTGGAGAAGCGCGTCGTCCCCCTGGAGAAACGCGCCAGGCAAAACGACAAAGAGGCGAAAGAGCAGCTCGACCTCATGACGCGCGCGCTTGTGCTGCTGCGCGATGGCAAGCCCGCGCGCCTCGCGCAAATCGGCGCCGAGGAGAGAAAGTCCTTCGCCGCTCTGGGCCTGTTGTCGTCAAAACCGGTTCTCTACGTTTGCAACGTGGAAGAAGCCTGCGCCGACAAGGGCAACCATTTCTCGCATACGGTGAGCGACCGCGCGGCAAAAGAAGGCGCCGTCGCCGTTGTCGTCTCCGCGAAAATCGAAAGTGAAATCGCGGTGATGCCCGCGGAGGAACAGAAGGATTATCTCGAAGCTGTCGGCCTCGTCGAGCCCGGCCTGAACCGCGTGATCCGCGCGGGTTATGAACTCCTGCATCTCGTGACGTATTTCACGGTCGGCCCCAAGGAGGCGCGCGCCTGGACGATTGAAAAAGGCACGCGCGGCCCCGCCGCCGCCGGCGTCATCCACACGGATTTTGAAAAAGGCTACATCCGCGCCGAAACCATCGCATACGCGGATTACGTCGCCGGCAAGGGCGAAGCCGGCGCGCGCGAGGCTGGAAAATTTCGGCTGGAAGGCAAGGAATACGTTGTGCAGGACGGCGATGTCATGCACTTCCGGTTTGCGAATTAGCGCGGGACGATCGACCCTTTGCTTGCCGCGCGGGAGACGGCGGCGCTCCCTACTGCGGCTCGATCTTCCCGAGCTTCACATACGTCGCCCAATCCACGATCTCCTTTTCGACCAACGCCTTTGTTTCCGCCGTTGTGCCCGTAAACGGCTCGGCGCCGTTGCGGCCAAGAAATTCGCGCGTCTCGTCCATCTTGCCGATGTCGGTGAACCAGCCGTTGAGCTTCTCAACTACGGGCGCCGGCGTGCCGGCGGGCGCCGCCGTCAGCCACCACAGGTTCATATCGACGCCGGGAATGCCCGCCTCCTGCATGGTGGGAATTTCCGGCAATGATTTGATTCGTTTCGCCGTGCTGATGCCGAGCGGGCGCATCTTGCCTTCGCGAATGCGCGCAAGGCCGAACACCGGATCGGCCATGACAAAATCGATGCGGCCGCCGAGCATGTCGTTGACGAAATCAAGGCTGGTTTTGTAGTTGATCTGCAATGCCTCCAGACCCGCGCTCTGCTTGTAGATTTCCGCCAATATCGTCGCGGGATTGTTGGTGGAGGCGTAGGAGGCCTTGTCCTTTCTT
>JANYDZ010000140.1 GCA_025363375.1 Hyphomicrobiales bacterium | reverse complement strand
CCGATGGCCCGCGCTGCCCTCAATCCCCGGCGATCTCCTTCGCGCGGGCCACCACATCGGGCGGCGTCGCGTAAATCTCGGCGATGCGCTTCTCCACCACGGCGCCGGAATCGGGCCCCACCATCAAACGCGCTTTTTCCGCGTCCGCCAGGAAATCAGGGTCTTTCATCGTCGCGTCAAAGGCCGCGCGCAACGCCGCAATGCGGTCGACGGGAACCGATTTCGAAGCCAGAAACGGCCGCCCTATTTCCGCGCCTGCGAGCAACAGGCGCAAGGTCTGCCGTTTGCCGTCGTCGCTCAGGAGGTCGCCCGCCCAGGGAATGCCCTCGGGCATGCCCGGCGCCAGGTTCCTGGAGAAGCGCACGTGCATGTCGATTTTCCCGTCGCGCAGCCAGTCGTCGGGCAAGCTCGTCCACGAGCCGCAATCGCCGTCGAGTTCGCCGCTTTCAATCGCGATCTTTTTGTCCGCCGAGCCCGGATAGCCCTGCACCATTTTTAAATTCACGTTGAACAGCATTTGCAAAATGCGGTCGTCGATAAAGGCCGACGTGCCCGCGCCCGTGTTGCCGAACGCCAGCTTCTCGCGTTTGAGGAACGCGTCCCACGTCTTGATGTTGCGCGCGCCCCAGGTGAAGCACACGCGAATGTCTTCGCTGATGTTGCCGACCCACGCGAATTTGGTGAAATCGAGCGGCGTGCGCGCGGGCGCGGTGAGCGAACCCGTGATGAGCCCGGGATTGAAGGTGACGAGGCTTGTGCCGTCCGTTGGCGCGCCGGAATCGAGAAACTGCAGCGCCTTCAGGCTCGCCGCGCCCGGCATGTTCTGCACGACGACATTGGGATTGCCGGGAATGTGCTTGCCCATATGGCGCGACAGCAGCCGGCCATATTGATCATAGCCGCCGCCCGAGGAAAAGCCGACGATGATGCGCACGGTTTTGCCGCGATAGAAATTCGAGGGGTCCTGGGCGCGGGCCGGCGCGGTCAAGCCCAGAACAGCGAGGCCCAGAACAGCGAGGCTGGAGAACAGGGCTGCAACGATTTTCAAGCGTCGGTCTCCGTGACGACGGCCCTTCGGGCGCGGTTGTCGTGTGTCTAGTGGCTCGCGGGCAGGCAATCAACAGTCGCAATTCAACCGGTGGCGACGCGGCCGCGCGCTTGCTAAGCTCGTCGCACAGGTCCGGAGATGGCGGATGAATCGATGGACGCGTTTGTTTTGTCTCGCGCTGGCGTTGCTGGCGAACCTGGCGCGGGCGCGCGCCGATGAAGCCGATTTTTTCCGGGGCAGGACGCTCGCCTTTTATATCGGCACGGGCGCCGGCGGCGGCTATGACGCCTATGGCCGGCTTGTCGCGCGTCATATCGGTCGGTTTCTGCCCGGCGCGCCCAACGTGGCCGTGCAGAACATGCCCGGCGCTTCGTCGCTGGTGCTGACGAACTTCCTTTACAACAAAGCGGCGCGCGACGGGACGGCTCTGGGCGTCGTCAATCAGGCCATGCCCATGGAGCAGTTTCTCTCGACCGACGCCGTCGCCTATGATTCCAACAAGTTCAACTGGATTGGCCGCGCCAGCTCCGCCGTCGAGACCGGCATTGTCTGGCACACATCTCCCGTGATGAAAATTGAAGATGTTTTTACGCGCGAGACAATTGTTGGCGGCACCGGACCGACGTCGTCCACGGTGTTCATTCCGCATCTGCTGAACAATCTCGCGGGAACCAGATTCAAGGTCGTCACCGGCTTCAACGGCACCAACGAGATTGGCCTCGCCATGGAGCGCGGCGAAGTCGAGGGTTCCGGCACGCCGCTCGAAAGTCTCAAGTCCTACCGCGCGGACTGGGTGCGCGACAAAAAAATCCGCGTGCTGGTTCTGTGGTCCGCGCGGCGCGAGCCGGAAATGCCCGACGTGCCGAGCATCGTGGAGCTTGGCCGCACGGACGAGGCCCGGCGCATCTTGAAATTCTACGCCAGCGCCGACGACATTGGCCGCAGCCTCGTCGCGCCGCCGGGCATGACGGGCGAGCGCGCGGCGACCTTGC
>JANYDZ010000139.1 GCA_025363375.1 Hyphomicrobiales bacterium | reverse complement strand
GCAGGCGCTCCTGCTATGCATGGGTGAAGTGCCGCTGGGCCGCCGCTCCTACTGGCCGCTTTACGCCAGGGCGGAAAAACTGGGCATTCCCATCGGCGTTCACGCGGGCTCAAGCTATCGTCATCCCGTGACGTCGCTGGGCTGGCCGAGCTATTACCTTGAGGATTACGCGGCGCAGTCGCAGGGCTTTCAGTCGCAGTTGACCAGCCTCATCGCGGAAGGCGTCTTTGCCAAGCATCCCGGCCTCAAAGTGGTGCTGATCGAATCGGGCGTCACGTGGCTGCCGGGCTTTATGTGGCGCCTGTCAAAGTTCTGGCGCGGGTTGCGCTTTGAAGTGCCCTGGGTCGACCGCCCGCCGCTCGAAATCGTCAGGGATCACGTGCGGCTCACAATCCAGCCCTTCGACGCGCCCGATAACGAAGCGATCGTCGCGCAGCTCATCGATCAATTGCAGTCGGACGATCTGCTGCTCTATTCCAGCGACTATCCCCATTGGCAGTTTGACGGCGACGCCGCGATGCCGGCCGGCGTTTCGAACGCGCTTGCCCGCAAAATCAAAGTCGACAATCCCCTCGCAACCTACCCGCGCCTTGCAACCTTGCCTCAGTCTGGAGGTCCGACATGACGAGTGAAGTTTTGCATCCATCGCTCGATCCCGCGTCCAACCGCCTCTGCGTCATCGATTGCGATATACACCCCAAGGATTCCATCGACGACATCAAACCCTATCTGGCGCAACGCTGGATCGACTATCTCGCAACCTACGGCACGCGCGCGCGGCACGGCTTTCAGAGCGGCTTTATGTATCCCAAATCGCAACCGCAAGCCGCGCGGCGCGACAGTTGGCCGCCGGACGGCGGGCTTCCCGCCAGCAATCTGAAATTCATGCAGGACCAGTTGCTCGATTTCTACGACATCGAATACGGCGTTCTGAACTTTTTGTCGCCGACGGGGCAGGGCGTGCAGAATTCCGACCTCTCCGTCGCCATGGCCTACGCTTGCAACGAGGCGCACCGCGACCGTTGGACGGGTCCGGACAAGCGCCTCAAAGCCTCCATCGTCGTGCCCTATGAAGACGGCGCCGCGTCGGCGAAGGAGATCGCGCGCCTCGCGGGCATGCCGGATTACGCGCAGGTGCAATTGCTCAGCCGCATGAGCGAGCTGGCGGGCAAAAAGCGGTACTGGCCCATCTATGAAGCCGCGAGCGAGCTTGGATTGCCCGTCGGCATTCACGTCTTTGGCTACAGCGGCTGGGCCTCCACCAACGGCGGCTGGGCCTCGTTTTACATCGAGGAGATGGCGGAACATTGCACTTCGTGTCAGGCGCTGCTCACGAGCCTGATTGTCGAGGGCGTATTCGAGCAATTTCCGAAACTGAAGGTCGTGCTGATCGAGGCGGGCTTCGCCTGGCTGCCGGCGCTCGGCTACCGGCTCGACAAGCACTGGAAAAAACTGCGCGGAGAAGTGCCGCACCTGAAACGCGCGCCCTCCGAATATATCCGCGACCACGTCTATGTCACGACGCAGCCGATGGAGGAGACGGAGAAGCCCGAACATCTTTTGCAGATCATGGACTGGGTCGGCTGGGACAAGATATTGTTCGCGACCGACTATCCCCATTGGGATTTCGACGATCCGCGCTACGCCTTTCCCACGACGTTGACGCCGGAGCGGCGGCGCCAGGTCCTGTCGGAAAACGCGCGCAAACTCTACGGTTTCGCGTAATGGCGCGTCGGGTTGTCGCGCGCGCCGGCGAGATCGAACCTGGCGCGCGCAAGCTCGTCGAGGTCGCGGGCCGCGCGATTGTCCTGTTCAACATCGGCGGCGAATTTTTTGCGTTGGCCAACCGTTGCCCGCACAAAAACGGCGAATTGTGCAAGGGCAGGATCACCGGCTTGGTTTCCTCGCCCGAGCCGGGCGTCTATGATTACACCCATCAGGGCGAGGTCATCCGCTGTCCCTGGCACGGCTGGGAGTTTCACATCCGCACCGGCAAAAGCTGGTGCGATCCGCGCACCATGAACGCGCGCGCCTATGACGTGAAGGTGGAGAAAGGCGCGATGCTCGTCGAGGGGCCCTATGTCGCCGAGACATTTCCTGTGAGGGTCGAGGACGAGTATCTGGTGATCGAGGTGTAGCTTTGCAGCGCGGACTTCCAGGTCCGCGCTGCAAAACCCTCACCTCCCCCAAAGCCTCTTCGTCGCGATTTCCGCGCCCTTCGCCATCGCTTCCAGCTTGGCCCAGGCGATAGATTCATGCCCGACGCGCGGCCCGATTTCGCAATCGCTGCCCGCCAGAACATTCTCGCGCCCCACCAGATTCGCGTAGCGCGTCAGCCGGTCCGCGATCAGCTCGGGATGTTCGATGAAATCGGAGTGATGGCCGATCACGCCGGGGATCAGCACCGCGCCGTCGGGCAATTTCGCGGTCTCGAACACGCGCCATTCATGGTCGTGCGCGGGGTTCGACGCCTCGATGGAAAAGCTCATGGCGCGCACGCCGAGAATGAGATCGACGATGTCCTTCAAGGGAATGTCGTCGTGATGCGGCCCGTGGAACGAGCCCCAGCAGACGTGCAGCCGGATTTTCTCCTGCGGAATATCGCGCAGCGCGTGGTTCAAAGCGTCGATGCGCAATTGCGCGTATTTGCGGTACTGCGCCACGCTCATGTCGGGATACATGAGCCAGCCGTCGGGCAGGTCGGGATCGTCGATCTGGAGTTCGAAGCCCGCCTCGACGATGGCCTTGTATTCCTCCGCCATGCAATCGGCGATGGCGAAGAGGAACTCCTCGTCGCTTCCGTAGAAATCGTTGAACATCCAGTGCTCGATCGTGCCGGGCGTATTGGCCGGCAAAAACGCGCCTTCCGCCTTCACGCCCGACAACGCGGCGCGGAAATTGTCGATATCCGTCCGCAAGCCCGCGTGTCCCGCGTATTTCAGCGGCGCGTTGCAAAACGTTTGCGCCGTCGGCGTCTGAAAACGCGCGAAGCCCGCGAGAGCGCCGGAAAAATATGCCGGAAATTTCCTCGCGTCGCGCGCGCCGATGGTCAGCGACTTCGGGCTCTTGCCCTCGACATAGGGCCGGCTTTCAAAACCCTCGAGCCGTTCAAGGCAATAATTGTTGAAATTGGTTTTGCCGAGTTCGCCGTCGTTGACGATATCGACGCCGCAAGCCAATTGTTTGCGCACGACATCGGCCACTTCCGCGCGAACCTTCGCGTCAAGCGCGTCCGGGTCGGAATTCCTGCCCGCGGCGCGCTCCAGCACCATGCGCGTGAGGTCGCCCGAGCGGGGCAGGGCGCCCGCGTGCGTCGTCAGAATGCGGTCGGTGTTGCGAAACATGCCTCTCTCCTTGCCATCCCCGTCGCGATTGATATTTTCACGCGGCGTCCCGCCAAGCAAACCCGGATTTGAAATGTCCCTTTCTCCGCACGCCTTTTTAAGCGAACTTGAAAGCCGGGCCGTGAAATTCACGACGCCTTGCGGAAACGGCAAAATGGCCTGGCGGCGCTGGGGCAAGGGCGCGCCGCTGGTTTTGCTGCATGGCGGGTCCGGCTCGTGGAAACACTGGGTGCGCAACATCGAAGCGCTCGCCGCGCGCCGCGAAGTCTGGGCCGCCGATCTTCCGGGCATGGGCGAAAGCGACAGCCCGCCCATGCCCACCTCATTTGTCGCCATCGCCGAAATTTGCGCGCGCGGCATGGAAATTCTGGCGCCGGGTCAAAAATACGACGTCGCCGGCTTTTCCTTTGGTTCCGTTGTCGCCCATCACATGGCGCACGCTTTTCCCGATCGCATCGGGAAAATCGCGCTCATCAACGGCCATATGATCGGGCCTTTTCTCGCCCAGCCCCGGCAAATGCTGACGCGCTGGCGCGATGTGACGGACCCCGCTGAATTCAAAGCGGTGATGCGCAACAATCTCAAAGCGCTCATGATGTCCGACGATTCCAGAATCGACGATCTCGCCATCCATCTCTACGCCATGGATTTGCATGTCTCGCGCATTCGGCCCGGCAGCCTGCTGGAACAGCGC
>JANYDZ010000130.1 GCA_025363375.1 Hyphomicrobiales bacterium | reverse complement strand
TCGAGAACAGCGTGCCGCCATTTGAGATTTTGGGCGGATGCGGGGGAAATTGCCAGCGAAACCGCGAAAGCAACGCCGGCGAGGACCGCCTTCGCCCCGGTCCCCTCATCCGCCCTTCGGGCGCCTGCTCCCGCGCCGCGGGAGAAGCGACCGCCCACGGAGGTTGTCATAGCCTGATCTCCCCCAAACTCACGCTTCTGGTCACGTTGGCGCTCACCCGCTTCGTCGCGCCATCGGCGGAAATCTCCACGACGTAGGCGCCCGAGTTCGGCGCGAGACGATCGAATTTGAAATCGCCGTAATTGTCGGACGTCGTGCGCGCAACCACGGCGTCCGATTGCAACAACCGCACGTCCGCGCCCTCGACGCAATCGACCACGCCATTCACGGACTTCGACACGCTGCCCGCGACAAACTCGGTCGAATAACGCCAGAGATTGCGATACCAAACGCGCGGCCTGGTGCCGAGTTCCGGCTTCAGCGGTTCAAGCGCTTCCGCCTTCGCCATCGCCTGCATGTCCGCGTCTTCGATCTTCACCGCGCGCATGGCGCCCGTCGGGCATACCTGCCCGCCGCGCGTCTGCTTCCAGCCGTTGTCGATGAGATGCGCGTCGAAATTCCACGCTTGCGGAATTTGCAAGGACTCGTTCCACCAGACGTGTCCGTAAGGGCACGCGTCCACAATCTGCTTCTGCCCCCTCGACTTGACGGGATCGATGACCACGATGCCGTCGGCGCGCTTGGTCACGGCGCCGTTTTCCGCCGCCTTCAGGCAGGGCGCGTCGTCGCAATGGTTGCACATCGTCGGGACATAGGCGATGTCGAGCTGGGTGCCCTGCCCGCGCTCGTTCTGCAATATGTCGATCCAGCGATGGCCGTGTTTCGGCATCGGCGCGCTATATCCGGGGAAATCGTTGTCGACGTATTCATCCATGACGGCGAGCGTGCACAGGTTGCAGTTCGTGCATTCCGCGACGTCAATAATCATATTCCACTTTTGCATCGTCGTCTCCTACGCGGCGGGCCGCGTCGACAGTCCCGCCTCACGCTGATTATTTCGCGGGTTCCATCGCCATGGCGCGCTCGGCTTTTGACGCCGCCGCGGCCGCGGCCTTTTCCATTTTAGCGAAGGTCTCGGACATGTGTTCGATCCCGCCGTCCCAAAGTTCGACCTGGACGAGGGCGTTGGCGCCGGCGAGCGAATGGGTCGACTTCGTCTGCGTCTTGTGCGGCGTCAGGAGATTGAGGCAACCGCCGCGATCGATGGATTTTCCGGGCTCGCCCATGGGCTCGTAAATAGCGCAGGATTCGTAGCCGTGGCAGACGCCGCGCGGCAGACGTTCCGTCGGCAACGCCGCGCAGAGCACCGCGCCGCGGTCGTTGAAGACCTTGACGAGATCGTTCTTTTTGACGCCGCGTTCGGCCGCGTCCAGCGGATTCATCCGCATGATCCAGTAATACCAGTCGCCCACCTTGACGCGGTGGTCCTCGATGTTCAGCAAAAACGAATCCTTGCCGTCGCCCTGCGTATGAAACGAATATTTCGAATGGGGCGTCACCATCATCAGCGGATGTTTTTCATACATTGCGCCGGAGTGCGGCCCTTCCCACGACGGCTCGTATTTAACGATCGGCGGACGCTCCGGATCGTTCGCGCGGATGAGTGAATTGCATTCGAACTCCAGCTTGCCCGACTGCGTCTGGAGCCCCTTGAGATATTCGCCGGCGTAATCGGAGGGCAGCGGCAACGGCTCCGGCACGTCCTTCTTGCGGTTTTCCCAGAACCACCTGAAGGATACGGGCGCGCGCAACTTTTCCTTCTCGGTGGGCACGACGAAATAGCCCTTCTTGATGAACTTCTTCCACGAGATGTGTTGCGGCAGGTCCGAGGCCTCGAACTGGCGCTTCACCCAGTCGATTTCGTTCATGCCTTCGTTGAAATAGTTCGCAAGACCCAACCGCGCGCAAATCTGCGTGAAAATCCAGTAGTCGGATCTGGATTCGCCCAATGGAGCGATCGCCGGCGCCTGGAAAATCACGACGCGGTGATTGAGCTGCTGCTGACCGTGATGGCCATAGCCGCCGAGCGCGGCCCATTCCGAAATATCGACGCGCTCGAAATTCGTGCAGGCCGGCAGGATCAGGTCGGCGAATTTCGCCTCGCCCTCCATCCAGATGGATTGATTGACGACGAATTCCAGATTCTCGCTTTGATACATCTGCACGTGACGGTTGGTGTTGTTCATCGTCGCCAGCATCGAGCCGCCGTATTTATACAGCATCCGCACCGGCGCGTGGCCGGCGGCGGGGTAGTTCACCTGGGCGAACTGATGCTCGATCGACTTGCCGTTCCACAGAAAGCCCTTCGCCTGCCCTTCGACGATGGCTTCCGGCATGAAAATGCGGGGGATTTTCTGGTTCGACGTGTTCATCGTCGGCAGTTGCGGCATG
>JANYDZ010000234.1 GCA_025363375.1 Hyphomicrobiales bacterium | reverse complement strand
CGCTGACGGAGGCGCCGCCCGTCGGCGCGGCTTTTGTCGAGGGCGTGAAACCCGGCGCGACGCCGGCGGGCAAGGCGATGAAATTCGAACATCGCGGCTCCTACGACGATATCGACACAACCTACGAAGCCATCACCGCCTATCTCGACGAGAAGGGCCTTGAGGCGCAGAACCTGTTCGTCGAGGAATATCTCTCGACGCCGAAAAGCGCCGACGACGAAGATATGGAAGTCGATATTTATGTGTTCGTGAAGTAATAGGATTGACGCTTGCCGGCAAGCGCAAGGCAATCGGGTGAAACGTAACACGCCCTGACCCTTGCCTGAGGGGAGGGAACGCGCCCCGCTTATGTTTGCTCGTATGTACGCGCTCCCTCAAGTCCCTTCCACATTCCAGACTTCGCCCGGCTTCAGCACGCGGAATTTCTCGTCCGGAACTCCCGCGTCTTTCAGCGCGGCGCGCAACTTGCGCGGCGGCTCGTCGAAGGGCTCGTCCGTCAGCTGAAACGTGCCCCAGTGATGGGCCAGCCCATGGCGCGCGCCGCACATCTGAAAAATCCGCACGGCCTCTTCGGGATCGATGTGATTGTCGCGCATGAACCAGCGCGGCTCGTAGGCGCCGATGGGGATGATGGCGAGGCGCAGGTCGGGATAGCGCTGGCGCACGTCGGAGAAGATCGCGCCGTTGCCCCAACCGGTGTCGGCGATGTGGTAGACGGCACCGTCCGGCGTCTCGATGATGAAGGCGCACCACAAAGCCATGCGGCGGTCGGTGAGCGCGCGCGCGGACCAGTGATAGGCGGGGACCAGGGTCACAGCGATGTCGCCGGAAACGGGAATGCGCGCGTTCCAATCATAGGCTTCCGCCGCGATGTGCTTGTCGTGACGGCGCATGATGACGTCGTTGCCAAGCGGAGCGATCACGCGCGGCGCGTGGGCTTTGGCGAGTTTGGAGAGCGTCGCGAGATCCATATGGTCATAGTGATTGTGGCTGACCAGCACGACGTCGAGCGGCGGCAAATTTTCAAACGCAATGCCGGGCCTGTTGACGCGCCTGGGTCCGGCAAATTGCACGGGGCTGGCGCGCTGCGACCAGACGGGATCGACGAGGATGTTGATGTTCCGGGTCTGGATCAGCAGGCTTGCATGACCAACAAAACTCACGCGCAGCGCCGGGCCCGCAACGCGTTGCGGGGGATGATCATAGGCCGCGCCGGGCGTCGCCTTCGGCCAGCGCGCGCGTTTGGGGCCGGTGCGCCAGCGCCAGAGTTCCTCGCGCGTCTTGTCGCGCGTGATGTCTTTTATGAAAAAGCGCGTCCCGTCGAAATGATCGGAAAGCGGGCCGTTGTAGTAGGGATTGCGAGGCATGGGCGCAATATGGGGGCGGCGGGTAAAATGTCCATGGCGCAAGCAAAGGAGGGCCGACTTGACGGGCCTGCCGCTTCATCGTCAATAAACCAGGTTTGATCGTCGTCACGGGGAATGCGCATGAAACTCACCGCCGCCATTACAGGCTTGGCTCTCGCCATTACAGGCTTGGCTCTATCGGCGCTCTTCGTCGCGGCTCCCGCAAATGCGCAGGCGCCCGCCACGCCCGCGTGGATCATCCCCGAGCTGCTTGCCGCCGCCAAAGCCGAGGGGCAGGTCACCATCTATTCCTCCACCAACGAGCAGGAAGGCCTGCCGCTGTGGAAAATTTTCGAGGAGGCGACGGGCGTCAAGGTGAATTACCAGCGCGCCGCAGACGCCGCGCTGATGGGCAAGATCGCCATTGAAGCGCGCACCAACCAGCAGGCGTGGGATATGATCAATACGCCCACCGCCAACCAGTTGCCCGACGCGGTGATGGCGCAATTTGATCCGCCGGAGGCGAAGAATGTCATGGCCTCCGCGCGCGATCCGAACCGGCGCTGGTACGGGGTTTACGCCAATTACAATTCCCCCGCCTACAACACGAACCTCGTCAGGAAAGAGGATCTGCCGAAGACCTACGAGGATTTTCTGGGCAAGAAGGAATGGGTCGGCCGCGTCGCGATCGAGGGCACGGACAATGAATGGATGAACGCCATGTTCGCCCATTACGGCGAGGCGAAAGGCAGGAAGCTGATCGAGGACATTGTCTCGACGTTGAAGGTAGTGGTGCTCGACGGGCATCTGGCGGCGGCGCGCGCGGTGGCGGCGGGCGAATATGCCGTGGCGCTCAACAATTACACGATGCTGACGAACAACATGAAGCTGTCGGGCGCGCCGACGGACTTCTGGGCGATGGACCCGGTGGGCCTGTTCTTCGGCCAGGTGGCGGTGAATTCCAAAGCGCCGCATCCCAAGGCGGCGCTGCTCGCCGCCAATTTCATGCTGAGCCGCGAGGCGCAGACGTTCGCGGCGAAGACCGGGCGCATCCCCACGCGCGCCGATGTGACGGCGAATCCACCGGATGTGGCGACGCGCTTGAACGCGGCGAAAGTGTTGCCCTACGCGCTGTCGGGCGACCAGATCAAGGCGTCGCAGCGCACGTTCGACGAGTTGTTCAAGAAGCGCTGAGCGGCGTTTTCAATCGCCGCCCCGCAACGCCGCCGCGGCCGCGAACGGCGCCAGCGCGGCGCTGGCCAGCGTCAGGGCGCACAAAACCAGAAACGGCGTTGCAAAGGGTACCGTGCCGCCGCCGGCGGCGGAGGCGGCGGATACCCCGAAGATCAGCACCGGCACGGTGAAGGGCAGCACCAGGATCGCCATCAGCAGCCCGCCGCGCCGCAGGCTGACGGTGAGCGCCGCGCCGATGGCGCCGATGAAGGCAAGCGCCGGCGTGCCGACCAGCAGCGAGGCCGTGACCCCGGCCAGCGCCGGCCCCTCCAAAGCCAGCATCAGGCCGAAGACGGGCGCGGCCGCCACCAGCGGCAGGCAGGTGACGGCCCAGTGCGCGAGACATTTCACCGCCACCACCAGTTCCAACGGTAAATCCGCCATTTGCAACAGGTCGAGCGAGCCATCCTCGTGGTCCGCCTGAAACAATCGGTCGAGTCCGAGCAGGGTCGCCAGCAGCGCGGCGATCCAGAGGATTGCCGGGCCGATGCGCGCCAGCAGGTTCAGGTCCGGCCCGATGGCGAAGGGCACGATGGTCACCATGATGAGGAAGAACACCACGCCCATGGCGCCGCCGCCGCCGATGCGGCGCGCGAGACGGATTTCCCGTCGGAACAGAGCCAGCAGCGCGGAACTCATGGCGCGCCCTCCAGCCGCAACTCGCGCGCGCCGGCAAGGCCCAATGGCGCGTGGGTGGCGGCGACAATGAGGCCACCCGCCGCCAGATGCCCGCTCATCAGCCGCGCGAAGCCAGCCAGCGCGGCGGCGTCAAGCGCCGTTGCGGGCTCGTCAAGCAGCCACACCGGGCGCGGCGCCACCAGCAGCCGCGCCAACGCCACGCGGCGTTTCTGCCCGGCCGAGAGCCAGCCGACCGGCAGATCCGCCACGCGCGGCAGGGAAAAGCGCTCCAGCGCGGCTTGCGGCGCCAGACCGTCGCCCTCGCCCAGCATTTGCGCCCAGAAGGCAAGGTTTTCACGCGCGCTGAGGGCGCTCTTCATCGCCTCGGCATGGCCGATGTAATGGGCCTGGACGGGGACCTCGCGCGCCCCGCCGCCGCTCAGGGCGATTTCGCCCGACGCCGGCGCCAGCAGCCCCGCCAGGGCCCGCAAAAGCGTCGATTTTCCCGCGCCGTTGGGGCCGGTTACGAGCAGCGCCTCGCCGCCGCAAACAGTGAATGACACGTCCTTGAGGACGGCTCTGCCGCCCCGCGCGAGCGCGAGGCCGCGCACGTCGAGTTTCAGGTCAGCGGGAAAGGCGTGCGTGAGCAAATTGAAGGGCTCGACTCTATTGCGGCAAAGCGCCCTCTTCCGTGTAGCGGCCCGCGCGAAATATATCTATAAGCCGGCCATCCATCAGGACGCCACTCACCAAACGGGGCTCACGCAATGTCTCACGATAGTTTCAAATGCCGCAAGACACTCAAGGTCGGCGCCAAGAGCTACCATTATTTCTCGCTCGTCCAGGCCGAGAAAAACGGACTCAAAGGCATTTCGAAACTGCCCTATTCCATGAAGGTCATCGTCGAGAACCTGCTGCGCTTCGAGGACGGGCGCTCGGTCACCAGGGAAGACATCGCGGGTTGCGCCGAATGGCTCGTCAACAAGGGCAAGACCGAGAAGGAAATCGCCTTCAGGCCCGCGCGGGTCCTCATGCAGGATTTCACCGGCGTTCCCGCCGTCGTCGATCTCGCCGCCATGCGCGACGCCGTGACCAAGCTCGGCGGCAAGGCTTCCAGCGTGAACCCTCTTGTTCCGGTTGACCTCGTCATCGACCATTCCGTCATCATCGATGAATTCGGCACGCCGAAAGCGTTCAAGAAGAACGTCGATCTTGAATATCAGCGCAATGGCGAGCGCTACCAGTTCCTGAAATGGGGTCAGGGCGCCTTTGACAATTTCTCCGTGGTTCCTCCGGGCACGGGCATCTGCCATCAGGTCAATCTGGAATATCTCTCGCAGACGGTCTGGACGAAGAAGGAAAAACACAAGCCCGCGCGCGGCAAGGCCTCGACTGTCGAGGTCGCCTATCCCGACACGCTCGTCGGCACCGATTCGCATACGACGATGGTGAACGGCCTGGCCGTGCTCGGCTGGGGCGTCGGCGGCATCGAGGCGGAAGCCTGCATGCTCGGACAAACGCTCTCCATGCTGCTGCCGGAAGTCGTCGGCTTCAAGCTGACCGGCAAGATGAAAGAGGGCGTCACCGCCACCGATCTCGTGCTCACCGTGACGCAGATGCTGCGCAAGCTCGGCGTCGTCGGCAAGTTCGTTGAATTCTTCGGCCCTGGCCTCGACGATCTCACATTGGCGGATCGCGCGACGATCGGGAACATGGCGCCGGAATACGGCGCGACGTGCGGCTACTTCCCGGTCGATGAAGAGACCATCAATTACCTCACGACCTCGAACCGCAAGAGCGCGCGCGTCGCGCTGGTGGAAAAATACGCCAGGGCGCAGGGCCTGTTCCGCACCGCGAAATCGCCCGACCCCGTGTTCACCAACACGCTGGAGCTCGATCTCGGATCGGTCGTGCCCTCCATGGCCGGCCCCAAACGTCCCGAAGGCCGCCTGCCGCTGGAAGATATCGGCGCGGGCTTCGAGAAGGCGATGGTCAGCGAATACCGCAAGGGCGACGAGCAGCGCAAACGCTTCCCCGTTGCCGGCGCGAACTATGATCTGGGCCATGGCGATGTGGTGATCGCGTCGATCACCTCCTGCACCAACACGTCGAATCCCGGCGTGCTGATCGCGGCGGGCCTGCTGGCGCGCAACGCGGCGGCGAAGGGCCTGAAATCGAAGCCATGGGCGAAGACTTCGCTGGCGCCGGGATCGCAGGTCGTCGGCGAATATCTCGCCAATTCCGGCTTGCAAAAAGATCTCGACAAGATCGGCTTCAATCTCGTGGGCTACGGCTGCACGACCTGCATCGGCAATTCCGGCCCTCTGCCGGAAGCGATCTCCGAATCGATCAACAAGAACAACATCGTCGCCGCGGCCGTTCTCTCCGGCAACCGCAACTTTGAGGGCCGCGTCAACGCCGACGTGCAGGCGAATTATCTGGCCTCGCCGCCGTTGGTCGTGGCTTACGCGCTGGCCGGCAACATCTACATGGACTTGACGAAAGAACCGCTCGGCGAGGGCAAGGACGGCAAGCCCGTCTATCTGCGCGACGTGTGGCCGACCAACAAGGAAATCGCCTCCTTCATTAAAAAGTTCGTCACCAGGAAAATCTTCAAGGACCGCTACGCCGACGTGTTCAAGGGCGATTCCAACTGGCGCAAGGTGAAGGCGCCCGCCGGCGAAACCTACAAGTGGCCTATCAACTCGACCTACGTGGCGAACCCGCCCTATTTCGAGGGCATGACGATGACGCCGGATCCCATCACCGACATCGCCGACGCGCGCATCCTCGCGGTTTTCGGCGACAAGATCACCACCGACCATATTTCGCCGGCCGGCTCGATCAAGTTCGCGTCTCCGGCGGGCAAGTGGCTCACCGAGCGACAGGTGCGCGAAGGCGACTTCAACCAGTACGGCACGCGCCGCGGCAACCATGAAGTGATGATGCGCGGCACCTTCGCCAACATCCGCATCAAGAACTTCATGAACAAAGGCGCCGACGGCAATGTGGCGGAGGGCGGCAATACGCGCCACTATCCCTCGGGCGAAAAAATGTCGATCTACGACGCCTCCGTGAAGTATCAGGAAGCCGGCGTCCCTCTCGTGGTCTTCGCGGGCGAGGAATACGGCAACGGCTCCTCGCGCGACTGGGCGGCGAAGGGCACCAAGCTGCTCGGCGTGCGGGCGGTGATCGCGCAAAGCTTCGAGCGCATCCACCGCTCGAACCTCGTGGGCATGGGCGTGCTGCCGCTGACCTTCCAGGAAGGGACCTCCGCGCAGACGCTGGGCCTGAAGGGCGACGAACTCATCACCATCAACGGCCTCGCAGTCGGCCTCGCGCCGCGCCAGATGATGGAAATGGCGGTGAAATATTCCGACGGCAAAACGAAAAAAGTGCCGCTTCTGTGCCGCATCGCGACGCTCGACGAGCTGGAATATTTCAAACACGGCGGCATCATGCAATACGTGCTGCGCAATCTGGCGGCGTGAGGAGCGCTCTTGCCGACACGATGATCGGCGGCCTCGGCGACTACACCTATGTCGTCGACAATGTCGGCGATGTCGTCGCCGAACTTGCGGGAGCGGGAACCGGCGACGACATCATCTATAGCCAGGGCGGCGCCGACCATTACGTCTACGATGTCGCGGGCTCGGGTTTCGACCAGATCTCCGGCTGGACGGCGGGATCGAAGATCGATTTTACCGGACGCGGGTTTTCGATGGCTTCATTGTCCTTCGCCACCGCCAACAACAATACGCAAGTCACCTTCGGCGGCGATCGCACGCTGGTCTATGGGGTGGCGAGTCTCACGGCGGGGGATTTTATTTTCTGAGGCCGAACACGGGAATACCGAACATTGCGCGGCAACCTTTCCCGCCGCGCCCGGCGCCGCTCACCCGATGAAAAGCCTTGATGGCGCGACGTCGTTCAGATTAATGGAAATCCCGGCTTTTGGGCAGGATGCGGGCGTCGCGGGGGTGACGGTGGCGCGGAGCGGGCGCGCCGGGTGTCGCGCCTTCATCCGCCGGCGGGAGCAGCGATTTCGTAAGCGCATGGCCGGAGCGGTGCGCATCCCATAAATGGTCGAGCGCAGCCGAACGGTCAATCACATGGGTCGCCATTAAATGCACCACGCCCTCCGTGCTTTTCTGCACGCGGCCCTCTACCAGCATCAGCCGCGCCGCCATCACCGGACGACGCAAGCTTTCGAACTGCCTTGCCCAGAGAACGCAATTGGCGATGCCTGTTTCATCCTCCAGCGTGATGAAGATCGCATTGCCCTTACCGGGTCGCTGGCGCACCAGAACCAGCCCGGCCATGCGGGTGAAGCGGCCATCGGCGCGCGCGGCGGTTTCAGCCGCCGAGCACACGCCATCGCGGACGAAAAGCGGACGCAACAGCGCCATGGGGTGCGCCTTGAGCGAGAGCCGCATCGTCTGATAATCGGTTGCGACATGTTCGCCGAGCGTCATCTCGGGGAGCATGGCGTCCGGCTCCTCGCCCAGTTCATGCGCATCCATAGCGGCAAAGAGCGGCAGCGGGTCATCCCCCGGCAGGCGCCGCACCTCCCAGAGCGCGCCGCGCCGGTCGAGGTTCAGCGAGCGGAAAGCATCGGCATCGGCCAGCGCGCGCATCGGGCGGCCATGAAGCCGGGAGCGCCGCGCCACATCCTCCACCGTCGCAAAGCCGTTGCGCCGCGCCGCCACCAGCCGCTGTGCTTCCGCCTCATGGATGCCCTCGGCCTGCCGGAAGCCGAGACGCAATGTGAGTTGCCCGGCCTCGTCCCGCTCCAATGTATTATCCCAGTAGCTCAGGTTCACATCGACGGGGCGAACGTCCACGCCGTGCTCGCGCGCGTCGCGGACGATCTGCGCCGGCGCGTAAAAACCCATCGGTTGCGAATTCAGCAGGGCGGCTGCGAAAACCACCGGATAATGGCATTTGAGCCAGGAGGAAATATAGACGAGCTTGGCGAAGGAGGCGGCGTGGCTCTCCGGAAAACCGTAGCTGCCGAACCCCTTGATCTGGTTGTAGCAATTCCGCGCGAATTCGCCGGTGTAGCCGCGCGCCACCATGCGCTCGACCATCATCGTCTCGAATTGATGGATCGTGCCGAGATTGCGAAAGGTCGCCATGGCCCGGCGAAGCTGGTTCGCTTCGACATCGGTGAATTTCGCCGCCACCATCGCAAGCCGCATCGCCTGCTCCTGGAAGAGAGGCACGCCCCTGGTCTTGTCGAGCACGTGATGGAGTTCATCCGGCGGGCCGTGCTCGGGCGCGGGAGAAGGGAAGCTGGTCTTTTCCACGCCGGAACGGCGCCTGAGATAAGGGTGCACCATGTTGCCCTGGATCGGCCCCGGCCGAACGATCGCCACCTGAATGACGAGATCGTAGAATTCGCGCGGTTTGAGACGCGGCAGCATGTTGATCTGCGCGCGGCTTTCCACCTGAAACACGCCGATGGAATCGCCCCGGCACAGCATGTCATAGGTGGGCTTGTCGTCCTGCGGCACATCGGCGAGACCCAACTCAAGCCGCGTGTGATCCTTGAGCAACTCAAAGGCCTTGCGGATGCAGGTGAGCATGCCGAGCGCCAGCACATCGACCTTCATCAATTTCAGCGTGTCGATATCGTCCTTGTCCCACTCGATGAAAGTGCGCTCCGCCATGGCGGCATTGCCGATCGGCACCAGTTCATCGAGCCGCCCGCGCGTCAGCACGAAGCCGCCGACATGCTGCGAGAGATGCCGTGGAAACCCCAACAGGCGCCTGGCGAAGCCTATGGCGCGAGCGATTGCCGGGTTGTCCGGATCAAGCCCCGCCTGCTTCACCTGAGCGCGGGCGATATCCGAGCCCCAGCTTCCCCATTGCGTGCCCGAGAGCGCGGCGGTGACATCCTCGGAGAGACCCAACACCTTGCCCACCTCGCGGATCGCGCTTTTGGGGCGATAATGGATCACGGTGGCGACGATGCCCGCGCGCTCGCGTCCATAGCGCCAATAGATGTGCTGGATGATCTCCTCGCGCCGCTCATGCTCGAAATCGACATCGATATCCGGCGGCTCCTTGCGCTCCTCCGAGATGAAGCGCGCGAAGAGCAGGTTGACTTCGACGGGGTCCACGGCGGTGATGCCAAGCACGTAGCAGACGGCGGAATTTGCCGCCGAACCACGCCCCTGACACAGGATGCCCTTGTCGTTCGCGACCCGCACGATGTCATGAACCGTGAGGAAATAGCGCGCGTAATCGAGCTTGCGGATCAGCGCGAGTTCGGCGTTGAGCAGACGCTCCACCTTTTCCGGCAGGCCCGCGGGGTAGCGCGTGGCGGCGTGGCGAAAGGCGAGTTCCTCAAGCCATTCCTGCGCGTCCTTGCCGGGTGGAACCGGCTCGTCGGGGTATTCATAGGTGAGCTGGCCAAGGTCGAAGGCGACGCGGGCGAGGAGGTTCTGCGTTTCCACGATCGCCTCCGGACAATCGGCGAAGAGATGCGCCATCTCGGCGGGGCGCTTGAGGTGCCGCTCGGCATTCGCCTCCAGCAGGCGTCCGGCGCTTTCCAGCGTTTTTCCCATGCGGATGCAGGTGAGAATATCCTGCACATCCCGCTGGCGCGGGTCCGCGTAGAGCGCGTCGTTGGTGGCGAGAAGCGGCACATTGGCCCGATCCGCGATCCCCTTCAGTCCAGCCAGCCGGCGGCGGTCATCGCCTCGGCGCGGCATGGTCGCGCCAAGCCATGTCGCGCCCGGCGCGGCCTCGTGGAGGCGCGGCAGCAAGGCCGCGAGTGGAGTGGCGTCGCGCGCCGGCATGACGATCAGCAGGAGATCGCGCGTATCGCTGAGCAGGTCATCCAGCGTGAGATGGCATTCGCCTTTTTGCGCGCGCCGGTTGCCTGTCGTGAGCAACCGGCAGAGCCGCCCCCAGCCCGCGCGGTTTTCGGGGTAGGCGATAATCTCGGGCGTCCCATCGGCAAAGGCGAGCCGCGCGCCGGTGACGAGCCTGAAGTTTCTCGCCCGCGCCTGCGCGAGCGCGCCTAAGGCTTCGGCTTCCGCCTCCGTCGGCGAGAGAGGCGTGATCTCGAAGCGATATTCCCCCGGCCCGGAACCTACGCGTTGCTTCACGGGCGGCAAGACGCCGCCCTCGCGCAATTCCTTCAATGCCCCCCAGGCGCGCACCACGCCGGCGACCGTGTTTCGATCGGCGATGCCGAGTCCGGCCTGACCTAGCAGAATGCTCGTCAGCACGAGATCGACGGCGGACGAAGCGCCGCGCAGGAATGAGAAATTCGTCGCGGCGACGAGTTCGGCGTAGAAGGGGGCAACGGACTTCATGCGAAAAGCCCGTGCAGGAACCAGCGCGGACGGGCGTTGGAATCCTCGTAAAGCCCCTCGCGGAAGATCCAGAAACGATATCCCAGCGCGTTCTCCACGCGGTAATAATCGCGTATCGCAGGCGCAAGCGCGCCTTCGCGCCACCATTCCGGGGCGATGCGCTCCGGGCCCTCCGCGCGCGTCACCTCGTGCAGCACGCGCCGCCAGCGGAAGCGCAAGGGAGGGCTGTCCGGCACCTCGGCCATCACCTCGATCCATTGCGGATGCGTAAAAAGCGTGAGCGGCCGCAAGGGAGGCTGCCCCGGCTCCGGCCTGGGCCAGGGCGCGGAGGCGGCTTGGGAAGGGTAAGGCGCCGTACCGCCCGCCAGCGCCGGATCATGCGTATCGCGTGCGATGAAGCGGCGCGTATTCCCGCGTCCGAAGCGCGCCACCAGCCGGTCCACGAGATCGTCCACCGCCCGCGCTTCGTCCTGCGTGGCCCGCTCGCCCGCGAGGGTCTGCTGCACGTCATGAAGCGGTTCGCTGCGGACGACGGCAAGGCGCAGGGCATCGAACCCGGAACCGGGGTCGAGCGGATCGGCGAGCGCCTCGATTTTCAACCGGATCAGGCGCATCAGGCGTGGCGCCTCGCGCGTGCCCTGCGCGGTCTCAAGGGCGATACGCCGCGCCATGCCGTCGGTCCGGAAGAAGCTCGCCTCGAACACGCGCCCGCCCGCGCCGCGCTTCTCCAGCATGGTCATGAGGACGCCCGCGAGTTTCTCCAGAACGCCAAGCAGGCTTTCCATGGTTAAGAGCGGTTCGGGAAAACGCTTCTCCACCATCGCCTCCGGCGGGGCGCGCAGCGGCGTGATGCGGATATCCTCGCGCCCGAGAATGCGCCAAAGCGTGGCCGTCAGCCCCTCGCCAAAGCGCGCGGCAAGCAGATGCGAAGGCCGATCGGCAAGATCGCCCAGCGTACGGAACCCCGCGCGGCTCAGCGCCACTGTCGTTCCTATATCCTGATCCAGCGCCGCGATCGGCAGCGTTCGTGCGAGCGCTTCTTCCGTGCCGGGCGCGGTGATAGCGCCATGCCGATGGCGCGCCAAAGCCCACGCGGCCTCCGGCGTGCCGGCGATGGCGCCCTGTATCGTCAGCCCCAGCCGACGCAGGCGCCCGTGCGCCCCGGCGCCAAGACCGGTCTCCCCGCCGAAAAGATGCGCGCAGCCGGTGATGTCGAGGATCAGGCCATCCTCGCCGCGCAGCGCCACCAGCGGTGTGAAGATCTCGCAGGCTGCGGCGCAGGCGCGCAGGGCGGCGGCATCGGCTTCCCGGCTGGCTTCCGCCGTGGCGATGTGGGGCAGCAGCGCCCGCGCCTCGGCGAGCGCCATGCCGATGGCCAGCCCGGCCCGCGCGGCGAGGGAGTCCAGCGCGACGATCCGCATGGCGCCGCGCTCCTTTTCCACCAGCACGAAGGGGCGTTCATCCAGCCTGTCGTCGTGGCTGCGCTGGCGCCGCGCCCGGTCGGTCGAAAGAAACGGGAACCACAGCGCCAGATAGCGGCGCGGGATGCCCTGGAGGGGGGTGAATTCCGTGGCCGGGCTCTCCACTGCCGGAGAGGCGGCTTGCAAGGCGTTGTTCATCGCGGTTCCATTCCAAATGATATTGCGAGCCCTCCCGCCCGTTCCGCGCGCGCAGCAAGATGAGATGAAAAGCCGGATGACCCGGCGCATTCGCAGCCAGCGGACGGGAGGACGCGGCGCGCGCGAGCCAACGTGTTTCCGCCGCGCTGGGGGCAGGTTTCGCGGCGATCCGCAACAGGTAAAGCGGCACGCCGGAGGTTTTCGCGGCCAGAACAAGACGTCGGCTCGCCGTGAGGTCGTAGGCCCGCGCCTCGCCCCACAATTCGACAATCACCGCGCCTAGAGCCGCACATCGCGCGCCCTCAAGCCCGGCCTGAAGTACGGATTTCGCGTCACGGGCTCGAAGCAGGACCATGCGGGCGGGATCGAACCCGAGTTCCGAAAACCCGACGGGATGCGGCCCGCCCGTCTCGCGATCCTGCGCCTCATGCCGCACCCAGAGCCTTGTCGTCTTTCTTTCCGCTTCCCCCAACATCATCGCGAGGGCGGAAAGGCTCACGCCATCAGCCTGTGTAGCCGCGTAAAATTCATGCAAGGTTCCCCGCGCAAGCGAAAAGCCCTCTGAAAGATCCGCCGGATGGGCCAACTCATCCTTCAGTGGGAAAGACATTTTCGAAGCCATAATGTTCATGTTATGTTCTATAAATCAATGAACGCTTCTTGAGTCAAGAGTAGCGCTGTCGGTAGCACACGATATGTCCGGTTTATGTAGCGCACGATCTGTCCGGTAATTTTCACGCCTTTTGGGGGGTGAGATGCGCCGGACGCAAGCCCATCAGGGTGCGCGTATGATCAGGTATTTGAGCATTTTGAGCCGTTACGAGGCTTCGCAGTTGAGCCAGCTTGAAGCGACGGACTTGTTGGGGATGAGCGATCCGACATTCCGCCGCTGGAGCCAGCGTTTCGCAGAAGACGGCGAGGCTGGTGTTCTGGACCATCCGCTCGGGTTCGCTCAATTTACTTGCCCCTTTGCCGGAAACCCTGTAGTTGTTATCCGTGCCAACGATTCCGCGACATACATAAAATTTAAAATATATCAAGGACTTATGGAACGATTGGTTCCTTAGTTGCGGTTGAAGTCGCTACGATGCCTGTCTGCGCGCGGTCGTCTCGTCCCGCGCAATAAAACGTCCGGAATCAGCCACGTGAGGTCCCCTCTGATAGACCAAGCATGGCTGGGCCGGGACCGCTCTAGGCAAGCGGTCCCGGCCACTTTTTCGGGGCTGCCCTGTCGCTTTTGCGATCAGCGCGGAGCCTGCTTGCGAGTCATGGCTTGCAGGCTGTAAGCATGTCCAACCTGGCCTCTTCAATTTGGGAGATAGCGATGCGCCGCCGCGGAAAAACATGCATCCTCGGAATTGCGCTGTTTGCCGGCCCTTTGTTGATGACCGCCGGCATGGCCGCGCCAACCACGCCGCGCGCAGACGGCCTCGAGTCGCCCGGTCCCCATTGCGCCGTCGCCAGCGGGGCTCCCGAATGGCGCGCCGTTTGGCTCGGCCATTTCGCCGGCGGGCGAAATATCCGGACGGAAGACGGTCCCGCTCTGGACTGGCAGGACAAGTATTACTGCTTCAACTCAAGGTCCGCCTGCCAGCAATGGCAGCGCGTCATGCGCTCGACCTGGAAAGGCGTCGAGGGCTACCGGACATGCGTGTTCATCCGCAACGGGCCGCTGGAGCAAATCTGGCCGGCCGGCCCGCCCGAGCCGTTCCCTGAACGGCTCGATTAAGCGCCGCGGCCCAACACGCCGTCAACGCTTTATTCACCATGATTGGTCACAGTCGGCGTGAACGGCGGGGCTTCCTCGCCGCGTAACGCGTTGCGTGGAAATGTCCTTTGCCACCCAGGATACACGATCGCTGCGGCGCACCGCGAAGAAGAAGCTCCACGACTTCTTTTTCACCTGGCCCGAACGCAGCCATTGGCGCCGCTATCTGCTTGGCGCGGCGGTATCCATTCTCGGCATCTGGACGCTGGCCGTTGCTTATTATGTGCTGACCCCGGTTTCCTACACCAGCAAGTGGACCTTCATTTTGCCGGGCTCGGGATCCGGCGTCTCAGTCTCGCTCGACACCATCGGGCAGACGTCCTCGCAATCGGCCTCGCCCTTTTCGACGCCCTCGCTCAGCCCGAAAGTCATCTACAAGGAGATCGCCACCAGCGAGACCGTGCTGGCCAAGGCCGCTGGATCGATGAATTTCACCGTGCCGCAGTTCGGCGCGCCGCGCGTCAAACTAATCGATGAAACCGCGCTGATGATGTTCGAGGTTTCCGGCCGAAACCCGGAATTGGCGAAGTCGAAGGCGGAAGCCGTCATCGCCGCCTTCATGGCCGAGCTCGATAATTTGCGCAAGGACGAGATCGAGCGCCGCGCCAACAGCGTGCGCGAAACGTTGCGGTCCTATCGCGACAATCTGGCCGCCGCGCGCCAGCGCATTTACGAGAACCAGCAGGCCAGCGGCGTTATCTCCGTCGATCAGTTCAATGAATTCGCCACCAGCGTCGAGGAGACCCGGCGCAAACTGCGCGACGTGCGCGGCGAACTCGAGCGCCTCGACGCCGAACACACAAGCCTCGCCGACAGAATCGGCGTCTCGCCCACCGCCGCGGTTTCGGCCATGGCGCTCGCCGCCGATCCCGTTTTCGCGAAATCCTTCACCGACTACACCGAAGCCAACAACGCCGTTGTCACCCAGGCAAAATGGATCGGGCCGAACAATCCGGTTTTCGCCCGCGAGCGCGTGCGGCGCGACGCGTCCCTCGCCAATCTCAAACTGATCGCGAAAAAATACGGCGTCGACGCCCGCAAGGATTTGCCGCAAATCCTCAACATCCTGACGGTCAGGTCGCGCGAAGACATGTTGAAGCAACTCGTTCTCGGTGAAACCCAGATCGACGGCAAACGCCGCGAACTCGCCGCGCTTGAGCAGACGCTTTCCGAGCAGGAACAGCGGGTCAAGGAACTCAACAGCCAGGTCGCGCGCCTCGAGGATCTGAAGAAAGACCATCTCGTCGCCGAGGCGGTGTTTACGTCCGCCGTCGCGCGTCTCGACACGAACAAGGCCGATGTCTACGCCTCCTATCCGCTTGTACAGGTGCTCGCGGCGCCCGACACGCCGAAATCGAAAGCCGCGCCGCTGCTGATCTTCGCCATCGCCGGCGGCGTTGTCGGCTCCCTTCTCGCTTCCGCCGCATGGGCCCTCGCATGGATGCGTCAACTCTTCGTCCGGAAACGCCGGAAGAAAAACTGATCTGGCACTGCATCGTCTGGACCTGGTTCTACTGGGTCCTGGGCGCGTTGTACCTGCTTGCGCCGGTGCTTGGCTGGTGCCTGTTCGTCACCGCGGCCCGTCGCTACGTGACCGGCGATTCCCCGTTCGGACGCGATCGCATTCCGCTCGGCGTCCACGTCTGGATCGCCGGAATGCTCGCGATGCTCGTGGCCCTCGTCGCCGCGCATCTGGACAACGAACTGGGAATCGGGATGTTGATCAAATCAACCATCGGCTGGGCCAAGGGCTGGGCCCTGATGTTTGTCTTCCCTTTCGTCGGCGCCATGCTGAAGATCCGCGCGTCGATCATATACCGCGCCACCAACAAACTGGCCTTGCAGACCCTGCTTCTCGTGCCGATTTTCATCATCGCCGGCATGATCCATCTGCCGAGCCCGCTTTACATCTCGCCGTTGCGCATGATCGGCGGTCCCGGCGACGAATTCTTCGCTGTGGAGCTTTACGGCATCGACGACACCAGCGGCGCGCGGCGCTGGCGCTTTTTCGCGCCCTGGTCGCCGGCCGCGGCCTTCGTCGCCAATATCGCCTTCGTCTTCGCGCTCTACGACAAGGACGCCTTCTGGAAGTGGACTGGCGTCGTCTCGTCGATTGTCGTCTGCGTTATGGCGGCGTCGCGTCTCGCCATTGTCGTGACTCCCGCCGTCGTCGGCCTGACGCTGGTGCTCGGCAATCTCACGCGTCCCATGACCGCCGCGGTCGGGGCGGTCGGAGGCACGATCGGCGGCTTCACGTTGCCGGTCGTTCTCGCCGTTTACGAGGACGCGATGAACCGCTTCAACGCGGCGCGCGCCGACTCGACGCGCGTGCGCAAGGTGCTCGGCGCCATTGCGCGCCATCGCTGGGAGACCGAGGCGCCGATCTTCGGCCACGGCGTCGTCGAACGCGGCCCCAAGATCGTTGAACACATGCCCATCGGTTCGCATCATTCCTGGTACGGATTGCTGTTCGTCAAAGGCATCGTCGGCTTGCTGGCCCTCGCGGTCCCGCTCGCGTGGACCACGGTCGAAATGATCGCCAAATCGCAGGCCGACCGCGTCGCCCGCTGCGCGCTCGCCGTGACGATCGTCATCGTCTTCTACACATTCGGCGAGAATCTCGAAATTCTCGCCTATCTGTTCTGGCCAGGCCTCATCGTGATCGGCATCGCCTCGCAACGACGCTTTTTTAATCCGCTTCGGGAACGCTTCGCCGCCTGAACATCGTCAAGGGCGCAAGGACGCCACCCGCGCGGTCGCGCCGATCGCCGCGCGTTCGAGCGCCTCAAAAAGCCCGCCCGGCAACAACCGCCGCGCCACCGCCGCGGCCAGCGTCACAAAAGTGCGCGAAGGCTCGCGTCGCAGGATCGACGCGTCCAGCCGCAACGCTTCGCTCATGAGCTTGAGAGCGGCGGAAGCATCGGCGGAACGAACCGCCCGCCGCGCCAGATAGCGCAATTGATACGCCTCGGCGAGATTGCCCGCGCGCGCTTCAAGCTCCGGCGCGTATTGCTTCACCTTGGCGCGAAACCGCCGCCATGTCGCAAGCTGCCTGTCGACGTTCGCCGACAGGCCGCCGTTGGAAACCCGGTACAGGGTCAAAGGCGCGTCGATCAGCGCGAGCTTCCATTTGCCCGTGCAGACGATCCGCATCCAGCACTCGATGTCCTCGGACTGACGGAAACTTTCGTCGAACCAGCAGGCGCGCCGCAGCGTCTCGTCATAAAACGCCACCGCCTCCAGCGCTTCGCGTCGAATGACCGGCGCCGAACCATTGCCGACCGGATTTCGGCAAAACACATGTTCGGCCGTGAACGGCTCGTTCTTCGGGCGCTGTATGAGCCCAATGGACTTGCCGTCGTCGTCGATCAGTTCCGACGCGGAGAACGCCAGACCGATATCGGCGTCGGATTCCAGAAGCTTCACATGTTCGGCGAGCTTTGTCGGCGCCCACAGGTCGTCGGCGTCGAGGAAAGCAAGGTATCGGCAAAGGGATTCCCGAATTCCGGTGTTGCGCGCGCCCGCAAGGCCCCGATTGAGCTGGGTGACGACGCGAATGCGCGGATCGCTAAAACCCCGCGCGATTTCCGGCCCCTTGTCCGACGAACCATCGTCCACGACCACGACTTCATAGTCGGTGAAGGTCTGCGCCAGAACCGAGGCGATCGAAAGCGCGATGAAACGTTCGGTTTGATAGAGCGGAATGACGACGGAAACGAGCGGCATGATGGCAATCCTCAGACGCGGCGCAGGACTTGGAAAAGCAAGGCGTTGACGCCGGGAATCGTCGCGGCGAGCAAGGTGGCGATCGTCTGCTTGGGCTCCGACAGAAGCATGCGCGGCGCCGTCGCGAGCGCGCGCGCGATGAAGCCGCGCGCGAC
>JANYDZ010000105.1 GCA_025363375.1 Hyphomicrobiales bacterium | reverse complement strand
ACCTCGACGGCTTCGACGCGCTGATGACGCGGCGGCGGGTGCGACCGACGCTGCTCGGACCGATCTGGCATGTTGCGGGCTATGCGCTGGGCGCGGGCCGCGCCGCAGGAAGGCTTTGACATGAACTGGCGGCGGGCGCGCGCCGCGCTGTTCTGGACCCTGGCGCTGGCCATTGGCGGCGTATTGATCGCCGCAGCCTTCAACATTCGCTCGCCCGCGCTCATTGCCTATCGGCCCTGGCCGCCTGTCGCGCTGGCGGCGATCTGCCTGACCTTTGCCGCCGCCGCGTGGCTGACGAGGCGCCGGGCCGCCATGGCGTTCCCCGTGCTTGGGCTCGTCATGGGCGTTTGGGTGGAAGCCGGCTTTGCGCGGCTCAAATCCTCGGTTCTGGCTGCGCCGCAGGACGAATTACGCGCGGTTGGACGGCATCTCATTGTGGGTTACGGCGCTTTCGACGAACTTGAGCCGCTGGTTGTTCGCGCGGGCGTCGCGGGTGTTTTTATCGACGCGCGCAACGCGCGGGCGAAAAGCGAAGCGCAACTCGCGGCGGAGATCGCGCGGTTGCAGGCGCTGCGCGCCGCAGCCGGCCTGCCGCCGCTGTGGATTGCGAGCGATCAGGAAGGCGGCGTGGTTTCCGCCCTGTCGCCGCCCCTGCGGCGTCCACTGCCGCTGTCTTCGCTGGCGCATTCCGGCGAGCTTGTCGTCAACGAAGCGGAAGCCGTGGCGCGGGATCTCGCCTGCGTCGGCGTCAATCTCAATTTTGCGCCGGTCGTCGACCGCAATTACCGGATCATCGAACCCGGCAACGGGTTCACTCAGATTTCCCGGCGCGCCATTTCATCCGATGAGCGCGTGATCGCATTGAGCGCGCGCGACTATTGCCGCGCGCTGGATGAAGCCGGCGTGCAATGTACGCTCAAACATTTCCCCGGCATCGGCGCCGTCAAAGGCGATACGCATCTGCGCAGGGCGGTCCTGCCGGGTCTTGACGACAACGATCTATTCCCATTCCGGGAACTCGCCGACGAGGCGCCGTGGATCATGCTCAGCCACGTCACGGTGGAGAGCCTCGATCCGGCGCGTCCGGCTTCCGCTTCGGGCAAAGTCATGGACATATTGCGGCGCGACTGGGGGTTTGACGGGGTTCTTGTGACCGACGGCATCGCGATGACGGCCTTTGCCGAGAATTTCGAGCGCAACGTACTCGGCGCCATGGGCGGGGGCGCGGATCTGCTGCTTGCCTCCTACGATCCCGACCTGGCCTGGGAGGCGCTCGACATTCTGTTGCGCGCCAGGCGCGGCGATGCCACGCTCCAGGGCGCGCTCGCGGCCAGCGACGCGCGTCTGGCCGGGCGCGGCGCGCGCGCGCCCGTGTGCCGCCGATTGGCGCAGCGCTGAATTCAGGCGGCGTTGCGCGGTTGGCCGAGCGATTGCGCGACAATCACAATCAGCGCCTGCACGCTGCCGCGCAGTTCCGAAACCTCCCGCGCGGGAGCCATCAGGGGCGCCGCGACGCCGCGCAATTGTTCGATGTCCTGTTGCAGCGTTGCGAGTTTGTCGGCTTCGGCGGCGGCTTCCGAAAGCCAGGATTGCACCGCTTCGCGCAAGCGGGCGACGTCGTCCCTCAGTTTGGCGAGGTCCGCGTCCGCGACGGTGGATTTTGCTGAACGCAAGTTGTCGCGCAACAGGTCGAACTCCAATTTGAGGTCTTCGACCGCGTGGAGATGCGCGTCGGGAACGACCGCCGGCGGCATGGTTTTCAGGGCGTCCCGCAAACGCGCGAATTCAGCCTGAAGTTTCGCGACTTCCGATGCATCGGCGGCCGCCGCCGCGGCGGCCCGCACATGCGGCAGTTCCACCGCCATTTCGCGCATGGACGCGCTCAGCGTCAGCATTTCAGCCTTCATATGCGCGAGGTCGGCGGAGAAGGTCGGCGCCTCAGCATAGGCCTTGGCTGTGATTTCGCGCATGGATTGGCTCAGCGTCGCCATCTCCTGCTTCATGCCCATGACTTCGGCGACGATTTCGCGGGTGTGCTCGCGTTCGTCCCCGTCGTCTTCGACGGCGGCTTTCAGCGCGGCGACCACGGCCTGCAAGCCTTCTATGTCGGCGTTGATTTTCGCCGCCTGCGGCAATCCGGCGAACGACGGGGCGCCCGGAGGGGCGGCCGACTGCAGGCGTGGAAGTTCCGCCGCCATTCCATTCATGGCGGCGCTGAGCATCAGCATTTCAGCTTTCAAGTGCGCGAGGTCGGCGGAAAATTTCGGCGCGTCGGCGTAGGCCTTGCTGGTGATCTCGCGCATGGCGCCGCCGAGAGTCGCCATCTCCTGCTTCATGCCCATGACTTCGGCGACGATTTCGCGGGTGTGCTCGCGTTCGTCTCCGTCGTCTTCGACGGCGGCTTGCAGCGCGGCGACCACGGCCTGCAAGCGCTCCATGTCGGCGTTGATTTTCAGCGCCTGCGGCCATTCGGCGAACGACGGGGCGCCCGGAGGGGCGGCGGACTGCAGGCGTGGAAGTTCCGCCGCCATTCCATTCATAGCGGCGCTGAGCTTCAGCATTTCAGCTTTCATGTGCGCGAGGTCGGCGGAAAATTTCGGCGCGTCGGCGTAGGCCTTGCTGGTGATCTCGCGCATGGCGCCGCCGAGCGCCGCCATCTCCTGTTTGAGCTCGACGACTTCGGCGGCGACATTGCGGGTTCGCGCGTGTTCCTCGCCAAGCGAGGCCGAGACTGTCGTCAACGCGCCGATGTCGCTCTTGATGCCCGCAATCTCCCGGAACAGGTTTTCGCGCATCCCCGCGAGTTCCTCATGGACGCGGGAACGGTCCTGCCCGGCGACGGCGTGTAACGACAATGCCAGGTCGTTCCGCGAGGCCGCAAAAGAGTCGCGCAATGTTGCGATCTCCGCTCGCAGATCATCGAGTTCGGTCTGGCCGGGGGCTGACGGGGCGAGGGCGGCCGCGCGCGCTGTTTCCAGATCGGCGCGCAATTGCGCGATCTCGGACCGCATGAGGGCAAATTCTTCCGCTCTCGCGAGAGCTAAGGGCGTCGAAGCGCTGCCTTGCTGTACTTCGATCGCGGCCCGCAATTGCGCTATGTCCGCCTTCATTGCCGCCCATTGCTTGAGTTCGGCGTCGGAGGGCCCGGCGGGCGCTTTTGTCGCGCCGGGCTGCGCGGTTTTCGGCAATTCGGCGGCCATGTTGCGCATGGCGACGCTGAGCCGCGTCATCTCGCCTTTCAGGGCGGCGATATTGGCGGCATGGTCGGACGATTCGGCGTCGGGCGCGGACGCGAGGCCGCGCATGGATCTGGCGAGGTTCGCCAATTCGTCCTTAAGGCCGGCGATGTCCGCCGCGGCCTCGTTGGCGCGGTCGGCGATAAGATCGACGCTGGCGTGGCTTGGCGCCTTTGCCAGCCCATCGAAGTTGTTGCGCAGTTCCGCCAAACCCTCAGCGAGGGCCTTCAGCCGGTGCTCGACCAGGGGGCCAGCTTCGGCGTCCCGCGAGGCGTCGGGGGCCTGCGCGTTCGCCTGACGCGGCGCTTCGAGACCCCTGAAGGACTTGATCTCGGAATAGCCCTGTTCCAATCGACCCACCCGCTGCAGCAGGGTATGCATGACGAGCGGGTCGTCGAGGCGCGATTTCAGGAAGGCGACGCCAAGTTTAACGCCGTCCTGCCGGCGGATTTTGGCGATCTTGGTTTCCGAGCGGGAGGGGATGAACAGATCGAAGTCCTCGGGGACTTCAAAGTTTGCGTCAAGTTCAATGCGGCAACCCGACGCGCTGATGTCGACAATGGTCGTCTCGATCGGCGCGCGCCCGTCGAGGAACCGCATTTCCCCGCGCATTTGGCAATTCTGACGCGCGGAGTTGCGCTTGCCGACCCACTCGTTTTGACGCATCACGCAAGCTCCAACGCCGGCGACGCTGGCCGGTGCGGCAAGGATAAGCTTTGATCGTTTAATTTGCGTTGCCTTGCGGAAGCGCCGCAATCATCGGGTCCGGTCGTTCGGGAGCAACTTCAGCCTTGCCTTCGGGGCCGGCTTTGGGAACAAGTCGGGCAACGATCGACCGGGAGTTCGTCATGACCTTGAAATTGAAGCAAACCCTCCTCGCCGCGATGGCCGCCGCCTTTTGCGCCGGCTCCGCCCAGGCGCAGGGGTTTACGCCCAACAAGCCGATCAGAATGATCATTCCGGTGCCGGTTGGCAGCGCGCCCGATCTGCTGAGCCGTATTATCGCGCTGGGCTTTCAGGCCAAATGGGGCCAGCCGGCCATTGTCGACGCCAAACCGGGCGCCTCCCAGAACATCGCCGCCGAACTGCTCTCCCGCGCCGAACCGGACGGTTATACGCTGATGACCGCGCCGCCGCCCTCGCTCGCCATCAACGAACACCTGTTTCCCAAGCTGGCCTTCGACCCGAAAGCCTTTGTGCCGGTGTCGGTGCTGGTCGAAGTGCCGAACGTGCTCGTGGTCCGCATGGGGCTCGAGGCGAAGAACGTCGCTGAACTCGTGGCGCTCGCCAGGGCAAAACCTGGAGCGCTCAATTATGGCACGCCCGGCGTTGGCACGACCCCGCACCTGACCAGCGAGGCCTTCAAGTTCCGCGCCGGCGTCGATATCACCCATGTGCCGTACAAGGGCACGGTGGAGGTGCTGAACGACATGTTCGGCGAGCGCATTGATATCGCCTTCCTCAACCTGCTGGATGTCATCTCCCATGTGGAAGGCGGCAAACTGCGGGCCTTCGCCGTCACCGGCGGCGAGCGCAACCCCGCTCTGCCCGACGCGCCCACGATGAGGGATTCGATTCCGGATTTCATCTCCACCACATGGTTCGCCAATGTGGCGCCGCCGAAAACGCCCGAGCCCATCGCCAACGCCATAGCCGACGTCATCCGCGAGTCCTTCCAGAGCCCGGAGGCGCGGCGGCTTCTGGGCAACCTGAAGGGCGCGACGCCGGTGCTCAACACGCCGGCGCAGGCGCGCGCGTACATTCGCGCGGACAGCGAGCGATGGAAGGACGTGATTGTGAAAAACGGGATCAAGGCGGAGTAGGAAGCTTCCCGCGCAATCCGTCATGGCAGGTTTTCTTCACATGCTTGCCGTCTATCGGGCGCATGGCCGGCGCGTTGTAATTTTCGTCGACGTTCAGCGGATGGGGGGAATCACTCCCCCATCATTCTCGCCCTCGCGCGCACCTTCTCCGTCTCGCTTTTCAGCTGTCCGCAGGCCGCGAGAATGTCGCGCCCGCGCGGCGTGCGCACCGGGCTGGCGTCGCCGGCGTTGAAGACGATGTCGGAGAATTTCTCGATCGTCTCCCAATCCGAGCACTCGAATTTCGCGCCCGGCCAGGGATTGAACGGAATGAGGTTGATCTTGGCGGGAACGCCTTTCAGCAGGCGCACAAGTTCGCGCGCTTCGGCCGGGGAATCGTTGACGCCCTTCAGCATCACATATTCAAACGTGACGCGCCGCGCGTTCGACAGGCCGGGATAATTGCGGCAGGCGTCGATGAGATCGCGGATCGGGTATTTCTTGTTGAGCGGCACGAGCGTGTCGCGCAACTCGTCGCGCACCGCGTGCAGCGATATCGCCAGCATGGCGCCCGTGCGGCCGCCCAGCGGCGGAATTTCCGGCACGACGCCGGAGGTGGAAACCGTGATGCGGCGCCTCGACAGCGAGAGACCCTCGCCGTCGGCGAGAACATCGATGGCGTCGGCGACGTTGTCGACATTGTAGAGCGGCTCGCCCATGCCCATGAACACGATGTTCGAGACGGCGCGCACGCCTTCGCCCGAGGGAAGCAGCCCGTTGGTTGGCGGGGTCATTCCCGGAAAATCGCCGATCATGTCGCGCGCCACGACCAGCTGTCGCACGATTTCCGGCGCGGTCAGGTTGCGCACGAGTTTTTGCGTGCCGGTGTGACAGAAAGAGCAGGTGAGCGTGCAGCCGACCTGGCTCGAGACGCACAGGGTGCCGCGATCGCTTTCGGGAATATAAACGCATTCGATCTCCGCGCCCCTGTCTCTGGCGTCGACGGGATCGAGGCGGATCAGCCATTTGCGCGTGCCGTCGCTCGACACCTGCTCGGCGGCGACGCAAGGCCGCGCCAGCGTATAGGCGTCGGCAAGCCGCGTCTGCAGGGGCCTGGCGACGCTCGACATGCGGCCAAAATCCCGCGCGCCGTGAAAATAGATCCAGTGCCAGAGCTGCCCCGTGCGCATGCGGATATCGCGCTCGGGCACCTCTACGGCGCGCAGGGCGTCGCCAATCGCGGCCCGGGTGAGGCCGACGAGGGAGGGCTTTTTGGCCGGGGCGGCGGCGGTCGCGGGCCTTGCCGCGGCTTCGATTGTCTGTGTCATGATGTTGATTTGCGCCGCGCTGAAAACCGCGCGGCTGTCTTTCAAACCCGGTCCTATCACGTTCTGTGGCGATTTCGCCAATTTTTCGGACAATTGGCTAAACCGGCGTCAGCGGCGCATGCGGGCCCGCCGGCAATTCCACGCTGACTGCGTCGCCCGCCTTCACATCGCCGCCCGCGACGACAATCGCCATCACGCCGGATTTGCGGATGAGGCGGCCGACGGCGTCCTTGCCGAGAACCGCGTCCTTCAAACCCGTTTTGAACGCGTCGATTTGTTTGCACGGGCTGCGCAGGCCGGTGATTTCGACGATCGCCTCGGGGCCAAGGCGCAAGCGCGCGCCGCGCGGCAGGCCCAGAAGATCGACGCCGCGCGTCGTCGCGTTCTCGCCGAGATCGCCAGGCGATACGACGAAGCCGGCGCCGCGCAATTCATCGAACAATTCTTCGTGCATCAGGTGCACCTGCCGTAAATTCGGCGCGTCCGGGTTTTTCGAGACGTGATAGCGGTGCTTCACCTTGACGCCCATATGCGCGTCGCCCTCGACGCCGAGGCCCGCCAAAAGACGGATCGTCAGCTGGTTCGGCTTGCTGAACGCGTGGCCCTTGCCGCGGCTGACGGCGGTGACGATGGCGGACATGCGGCTAGCTCCCCGTGTTGCGACGATTACTTGATGAACCCGTCCATGACCGGCGCGCCCAGCACCGCCGCCAGTGCGATCAAGGCATAGGCGGAATGCCGGAACATGCGGTCCGTCGTGCCCTGAAACATCCGCGCGCCGCCCCACAGCCCCAGCGCATAGGCGGGCCAGATGATGAGCGCGTAGATCAGCACCTGCCAGGTGAACAGGCCGGTGACGAGAAAGACAACGTCCATCGCGGTCGAGGTCAGCGCGTAATAGGCCATGATATTGGTGCGGATCGTCGCGGCGTCGTCCTTCTGGCCGAGCCAATAGGCGATAATCGGCGGGCCGGAAATGCCGGCTACCGCGCCCATCAGGCCAGCCGCGGCCCCGACGCCCACCGACAGCGGCGGATTGGTTCGTCCGGTGTAGCGCCAGCCGGAAACCAGCAGAACCAGCATGAGAACGACAGTCGTCTCCATGCCCCAGCGCACCGCCGTGGGGTCCATGTTGGCGAGCAGCCAGGTGCCGAGCGGCAACATGACGAGATGTCCGGCGAGCATCGGCAGAATTTGCGGCCATTTGCATTTTGGCACGGATTTGTAGCCATAGGGCGTCGCCGAACCGAGATCGAAAAGATAGAACAGCGGCACCGCCATTTTGGGGCCGAACATTGTCGCGGCCAGTGGAATCACGATCAGCGCGCCGCCAAATCCGGAATAACCGCGCACGATTCCTCCGATCAGCGATACCGCCAGCAGGAACCAGACGCGCGGCTCCTGCAGGGCGGACCCGATGGCGGCCATGAACTCGCCGGGCAGGGATGCGATCGGGGACAAGGGAACTCCGTGCGGCGGGGACGCGGCGTGCGGGGGCTGTTAGACAATCGCCATGAGCCGCGCTCTGATTCGCATCATCGGCATTGACCCGGGTCTGCGCAACCTCGGCTGGGGGATTGTGGACAGCGAGGGCTCGCGGCTGACGTTTGTGGCCTGCGGCAGCGTGCATTCGGACGCCAGAACAACGCTTTCCGAGCGGTTGCGCCAGTTGCACGAGGGGCTTGCCGACGTCATCCGCCTGCACGCGCCGCATGAGGCCGCGGTCGAGGAAACCTTCGTCAACCGCGATCCGCAGGGCGCCCTGAAGCTTGGACAGGCGCGCGGGGTGGCGCTGCTGACGCCGGCGCTGGCGGGATTGAGCGTCGCCGAATACGCCGCCAATCTCATCAAAAAGACGGTGGTGGGGGCGGGGCACGCGGAAAAACAACAGGTTGCGATGATGGTGAAAATGCTGTTGCCGAAGAGCGACGCCAAAACCGCCGATGCCGCGGACGCGCTGGCTGTGGCCATCACCCACGCCCAGCACCGGGCGGCGCGGGCGATGCGGGCGGCTTTGGGAGCGTGAGAGGGCCTTTGCCGGGGCCAGGAAGGGCAAGGGAACGCATAGGGAACATCGGCGCTACCCTCCTGGCGGAAAGGAATATTAGCCGTGTACGGGCTTCTGTGCGGAATTAAAAGCTATACGGGTTTTTCCCGCTTTTCTGCGGAGAGCTCAATTGCCACAGTTGTGGTACTATCGATTACAAGAGAATTAGGTCCCGTATTAGCCGGTCTAATGGTTGCTGGCAGGGTTGGAGCTTCAATTGCAGCAGAAATAGCTACCATGAGAGTCACAGAGCAAATTGATGCACTTTATACTCTATCAACAAACCCTATCAAATATTTAGTATTCCCAAGAGTGCTTGCAGCAAT
>JANYDZ010000096.1 GCA_025363375.1 Hyphomicrobiales bacterium | reverse complement strand
CCGCCAAAAATCTCGACGGAATGGTCGAGGAGATCCGGCTCGTCGATGCCGAACATTTCCCGGCCCCAGATCCATTCCGTCGCGTCGGTGAGGATGAACGAGAAGCCGAAGGTCAACAGCACCTGATCGAGCTTTCCGCGCGCATATGTCGGGCGCAGGAAGAACACTTCGATGAAAATTGCCGCCAGCGCCACCGGGATCGGCGCCAGCACGAGCGCCCACCAGAAACCGCCGGTCAGTTTAATGACGGTGAGCCCGCAAAAGGCGCCCAGCATGAAGAACGAACCATGGGCGAGATTGACCACGCCCATGAGGCCGAAGATCAGCGACAGGCCCGACGCCAGCAAAAACAACAGCACGCCATAGACAAGGCCGTTGAGCGTCTGCGTGAGGATGAGGTCCATCGGGCTTTTTTTCTTGCAGAACGCGGCTTCGCGCTATTGTGAACGCGGCTTCGCGCCGCCTGACGATCAGGCCTTGTTGCCGGGGAAATCGCCGACATCCTTCACAACGTCGATCACCTCGTTGAGGATTTCGTTGTTCACCTCCTTGGCCCGGCGGATGTAGATGTTCTGGACGCACTGGTGCGTCACCGGATCAATCGAAACGGGGCCGCGCGGCGCGACAAATTTCACCTTGCCGAACGCGTCGAGGAAGGCGGCGCGATCCTCGATTCTGCCGCCGACCGCTTTCGCGGCTTCATCCATGAAGCGCATGGCGGTGTAGCCGGTCTCGTCGAAAATACCGGGCGACGATTTGTATTTCGTCCTGAATTTTTCCACGAACGCCTTGTTCTCGGGCGTGTCGAGCAATTCGCTGTAGATGCCGGACGACAGGCCGCCGACGGCGCTCTTGCCCTGGCCGGAGAAAGTGTCGGTGTCCAGCACCGACTGGAAACCGACGAGGGTCGATTTCGCCTTGAGGCCGAACTGGTCGTATTGTTTGACAAAACGCGCGGCGTCCGTGCCGCCAAAGAAGACGTAGGTCATTCCCGGCGAAGCCGCCCGCAGATCGGAAATATAGGCGCTGAAATCGTTCGCGGTGATCGGCGGGTAGATCTCCTTGACGATTCTGCCGCCCCCCTTCAGGTAGGATTCCTTGAAACTGTCGGCGATGTCGTGCCCGGTGATGAAGTCGGAAGCGACGATCGCGGCGTCCTTCGCAAGGTTTTTCGCCGCCCATTCGCCCATCGCGTAGGCGACCTGCCAGTTCGACACGGTGGGGCGGTACATGTTCGCGAGTTTGCGGTTGGTGAGGTCGGTCGCGCCCGCGCCGGTGATGATCCACGGCGTGCCGTTCGCCCTGAGATAGTCGACCATGGCGACCGCGACATGCGAGCCGAGCGGGCCCATGACGGCGTGGACCTTGTCGCTTTCGACGAGTTTGCGCAGTTTCTGCAAGCCCACCTGCGGATTGAACTCGTCGTCCTCCCTGATGATCTCAACCTTGCGTCCCGCGATCCCCCCGCCGTGTTCCTCGAGATACAGCGTCATGCCCTTGTAGATCGCCTCGCCGAAAACGCCGAAGCCCTTGGTGTAGACATTCAGCGCGCCGATCCTGATTGTGTCCGCGCCTTGCGCGACGGCGGTTTTGAAGGCGCCTTCGAGCGCCAGAGCGGTGGAAGCCGCGGCGGCGCCCCCTAGAACGGCGCGGCGCGAATGTTGGTCGGTCATGTTTGCCTCCTCGTTGTTGTCGCGATGGTTTCACGGGACGTGCTTCCCGCGCAAGCCCAGTCTTTCCATGCGCGGCAGAATCTCGTCGCGCAAAATCGGGAATTCATCGATGTAATTGACCAGCCCAACGGCCATCCCATCAAGGCCGGCGTCGCTGAATTGTTTGAATTTTTCCGCCACCTGATCGTAGGAGCCCACGAGGGGATAAGTCCCGATGCCGCTCACGTGGCGCTCCACCATCATGCGCACGATCTCGGGGGGGATGGAGCGCCCGCCTCCGGATATCCGGATATTGACGATATGCTCCGCCGCCGCCCAGTCGCCCTGCTCGCGCACGATGTAATGGTGGTAGTCTTTTGTTTCTTTTTCCGTGGCGCGCGAAATAATGTGGCCGCTGGCGTACACGCCGGCGGGGCGGCCCGCGAGCGCGCGGAGCTCGGAAACATCCGCGGCCAGTTTCGGCTCGTCGAAAATGTTCATGAAAAGACAATCGACGTTGCGCGCGGCGAAGGCGCGGCCCACGGGCGAGGAGCCCGCGCTCATGAGCAGTGGTCGGCCGCCGCCCCAGGGTTTGGGCTTCTGCAACACATCCTTCAGATTGAAATATGCGCCCGCGTAATCGAAGGGTTCTTCGCTGCTCCAGATCTTGTTGGCGATGTCGAGCCATTCCTGCGTGTAGGCGTAGCGCTCGTCATGTTCGAGCAGGGTTTCGCCGAACATGGCGAACTCGCCCTCGTTCCAGCCGCTCACGACATTGATGCCGAAGCGCGCCTTGCCCACGTGATCCGCGGTGACGATTTGTTTGGCGGCGAATACCGGATTGATAAGCGAGACATGCAGCGTGCAGAAGGCTGAAATATGTCTGGTCGCCGCCAGCAGGCCGCTCGCCCATGTCACGGTTTCAAACGTCGTCCCCTCCGTGTCGGTCTCGCCGCGGTAGCCGTGCCAGCGCCCGATCGGCAGTAGAAATTCGAGGCCCGCGTCTTCGGCGAGGCGCGCGGCTTGCAATTGATTGCTCCACTTCTGATCCCAACGCTCCCGCGCCTTCGTCATGGTGAGTCCGTTGGAGCAATTCATGCCGAACAGGCCCAGCTTGAACCTGTTCTTGCCGTCCATGCGTGTGAGCGGTCGCGTCATGGCTGCTTCAACCGCCTTTTTTCGCCAGCGCGCCGGAAAAGTCGCCGCGCGCCACCTTGATGCCTTTGATGACCTCCTTCACCGTGCCGCAGAGGGGCAGGCTGACGCGCCCCATATCCGCCTCGTTGAGGACGATCATCATGTCTTTTTCCGCCCAGGGCATGACCATGTCGCCGACGCCGGTTTCAAGCGCCCAGTTGGCCGCGCTGGAATCAAGCAGCATGGCGCGCAACGCCGCGCGGTCGACGCCGAAGGTGTCGGCGAGTTTCATGCCCTCGAAGTTGGCGGAAATGCAGGCCCACAAGATCAGGTTGTTGACCATCTTGCCGACTTCGCCGGCGCCCGCGGGGCCGAGGTGATGAATGCTGGAGGCGAATGCGCTGAAGGCGGGACGGCAGCGCTCAAAAGCGTCTTTGTCGCCGCCGCCCGTGATCAACAATTTGCCGGCCTCCGCCGCGAATTCGGGACGGCAGAGCGCGATGTCGAGCGGGATGATGGACTTCGCTTCCAGGCGTTTGGCGATGTTCCTCATGCCCGTGGGCGCGATGGTCGCGGCGACGCCGATAATTGTGCCGGGACGCGCGCCCGACGCCGCGCCGTCCGCGCCGAACAGACAGTCTTCAATCTGGTCCTCGAAGGCGGCGAGCGCGATCACGAGATCGCATTTTTGCGCCAGCGCGGCGGGATTGCCGGCGATCTCGACGCCATGCTGGCGCGCCGCTTCGTTGGCCTGCGCGACAACGTCATAGCCGATGGTGTTGAACCCCGCTTTGGCAAGATGCCGCGCGATAGGACGGCCCATTTTGCCAAGACCTATCACCCCGACGGTTTGGATTGATCGTTCGGACATCGGGCTGGCCTCCTGAACCGTGTTTTTGTCGCGACGCGCTTGAGGCTCGCATGTCTCTTCGCGCCTGGCAACGACGACCCGCCGTCGACACTAAGCCGTCTTGTATCGCGGCGTCGAGCAAGCATATTATGACGCCCAAATCCAGCAGCGTGGAGCCGCCTTGATCAGCGCAGAAGAACGGGACGCGTTCTACCGCCCCCTCGTCGTCGACGAAGCCGAATGCGGCGAACCCGAATTGCTCATGTTTCCCGAGCTGCTGCGGCGCGGCGGCACCGCGGTGGACGTGGGCGCCAATCAGGGCGTGTTCGCTTATGTTCTGTCGGGCCTCGCCGACAAGGTGCACGCGTTCGAGGCCAATCCTGATTATGCGGATATCGCGCGCCGCATGCTCGGCGACTGCGCGAGCGTTCATGCCGTCGCGCTGTCGGACGCCAGGGGCCGCGCCTCCTTTTACGTGCCCTATGACCACGACGGCAGCGTGCTGCACCTGGCCGGCAATTTGAAAAATTCGCATTCCCAATTTCCGCGTCAGAACGTCATCGAAGTGGCCGTCGAGACGCTCGATTCCTACGACCTGAAAAATGTCGCCTGCGTCAAGGTCGATGTCGAAGGCAGCGAGCTGGAGGTGCTGGCGGGCGGGCGCACAACCATCCTTCGCGACAAGCCCGTGCTGGTGCTGGAATTGCTTTCCGGAACCTACAAAGACCCCCTCGACGTCATGCGGCAGGTTTGCGATATCTACGGCTATGACGGATTTGTCGTGCACGAGGGGCGTCGCCTGCCGGCGCGCGAGACGATCATATCGCTGAATTCCAACTCGACCTGGGGTTCGAAATACATCACGCGCAACGTGCTGTTCCTGCCGCGCGGCTGGTCCACGCCGTCGGGCAACTGAAATCAGCGGCGCCCTGTCCCCGCTCACAACCTGGAATAGGCTTCCACCGTCGCGGGCGTGATCGTCGCGACCATGTCGGCGACTCCCGACTGGATGGCTTCGCCGGAAAGCGGCGCGCCGGTCGGTTCGTCGATCTGCTCGGCCTGCGCGATGAAAGCGGGATCGCGCGCCATCGCCATGAACGCCGCCCTGAGCATGGCGACGCGCTCGGGCGGCGCGCCGGGCGGCGCCGTCAGCGGCAATCCCAGCGACAATTGCCCATGCGCGAGCGCCATCAGCGGGCGGTCTTTTTCCGGCACCATGGAATCGGCCGTGGCAACGCCCGGCACGAGCGGAACGGATTGAAAGATGGGTCGGACGATTCCGCCGTCCGTCAGGTCCTTGCGCCGGGCGAAAGTGACGCCGGCGGTGTAGATCGCGTCGACTTCGCGCTGCTCGATCGCCTGGACGATGCGCGAGGTGTTGGCATAGCCCGCGATGACCTTCACCGGCCATCCCAACAATTCGAACACGCGCGGCACAGCCGTGTTGAGGGTCATGCCCGGCAACCCGCCAAACAGCACGGGCCGCGCCGCCGCGCGCAAATCCGCGGCGTTGGCGACGCCGGTGTCCCTGTGCGCCATGGCAATGTCGTTGTTGGCCCCGCTCGAACCGATGTAGTTGAACCCGACGGGATCGAAGCGCGCGTTCTTGAAGCCGAGCAGCGGCTTCAGAATCCAGTCGCGTCCGGGAACCGCCAGCGTCAGGCCGTCGCGCGAAGCCTGATTGTAGAGATGGTTCGCGGCGACGATGCCTCCGGCGCCCTCCATGTTCTGCACGATGACGCGGGGCGCCCCCGGCAAAAACGCGCCGATATGCCGTGCGATCAGACGCGTTCCCAGATCGACGCCGCCGCCGGGATTATACCCGCATATGATGACAAGGGTCTTGCCATCGTAAAATTCGGCCGCCCGCCCGCGCCCCGCAAGCAAGCTCATGCCGACGCCGCCGACGACGGCGCGCCGCGTCGGCGTCGAACGAATGCGGATGAACGCGGGCGTCGCGATCGACATGACGAACAAAGCTCTCCCTCGGCGCGAACTCTGCCGGCAATGCAGCGCTTTGGCAAATGGGCGCAATCCTTTGTCCGCAATCCCGGCGGCCCAGCCGCGCTGCCCAGCCGCGCTTGACACCCTCGCGGCGCCCGGACCTAATCGCGCAAACCAATGGGCGCGCGGCGCGGCGTAAAATCCGCGGCGCTCGAATCGTCGGGGAAGCCTGCGTCAACGTCGAATGGAAAAGCACGGGAGAACTCCATGCAAA
>JANYDZ010000034.1 GCA_025363375.1 Hyphomicrobiales bacterium | reverse complement strand
CATGATGCCCATTTTGAGCGTGTTGCGCGGCAATGCCGCGAGGTCTTCGGCGTTCGCGAAAATCTCGTCCGTGAGCGCCGCCTCGTCGGCCCCGTGCATTTTCGGCTTGACGATATAGACCGAACCCTTGCGCGAATTCCTGATGGGACCGCCGCCCCTGACGTCGTGCGCCGCGACGAGCGCGGTAATCGCCGCGTCGACGATGCCTTCGGGAACCTCCTTGCCGTTCATCGTCACCATGTCCGTGAACATGTGATGGCCGACGTTGCGGAGCAGCATGAGGCTGCGCCCGCCTAGCCAGAGCGTCTTGCCGTCGGGCTTCGTGTATCGGCGATCCTCGTTGAGGCGCCGCTCGACGGCCCCGCTTCCCTTCGCGAAGCTGGCGGTGAGCGTGCCCTTCATCAGCCCGAGAAAGTTGCGGTAGATCGCGACTTTGTCTTCCGCGTCGACGGCGGCGACGGAGTCTTCCATGTCCATGATCGTGGTGATGGCGGATTCGATCACCACGTCGCTGATTCCCGCCGCGTCGGTCGCGCCGATCCCATGCGCGCGGTCGAAGCGGATTTCAATGTGCAGACCATTGTTGACGAGCAGCACGCAAGAGGGCGCGGTCGCCTCGCCCTGATAGCCGGCGAACTTTCCCGTCTCGGCGAGGCCCGTCCTGGCCCCGTTCGCAAGCGTCACCACAAGCGCGCCGCCTTCGATCGCGTAGAACGCCGCATCCGCGTGCCGGCCGTCCCGCAACGGCGCCGCTTGATCGAGAACTTCGCGGGCGCGCGCGACGACCGCCGCGCCGCGCGCGGCGTTAAAGCCTTTTCCGCGCGCGGCGGCGCCTTCGTCCGCGATAGCGTCCGTGCCGTAGAGCGCGTCGTAGAGCGAGCCCCAGCGCGCGTTGGCGGCGTTGAGAGCGTAGCGCGCGTTGGACACGGGCACGACCAATTGAGGGCCGGCGATGACGGCGATCTCGGGATCGACGTTCTGCGTGGCGATCACGCCGTCGGCGGGTTCAGGACGCAGATAGCCGATGTCGCGCAGAAACGCTTCGTAAGCCGCGGCGTCGTGCGGATTGCCGCGCCGCGCAACGTGCCAGGCGTCGATTTTGGCCTGCAGCGCGTCGCGCTCGGCGAGCAGGGCGTTCAGCTTTGGCGTCAACTTCGTCAGCATGTCGGCGAGGCCCGGCCAGAACGCTTCCGCCGATACGCCGGTGCCGGGCAAAGCCTCGGTGTTGACGAATTCATGGAACTGGCTGGCCACGCCCAGCCCGGCGATCGATACGTTATGCATGTGTCACTCTCCTGACGACTCCCTATTGAAATTCAGGCGGCGCCTCAATGCAGCCTTTAGTGGCATATACGCCATTTTTTTCAAAGATGACGCCTAACTTTCCTGAGTTGACCGGGCGCGGGCTTGACGAACCTTCTTCTAGAGGCTCGCCCGCACATGATTGCGCAACACAGGATAGACTTGCGTCTCCCAGCGCCTGCCGCTGAACACGCCATAGTGTCCGACGCCCGGCTGCATGTGGCGCGATTTCATGTAGGGCTTCAGCCCCGTACACAGATCCTGCGCGGCGAGCGTCGACTGGCAGACCGCGGCGACGTGGGATTGCGGTCCAATGGTCCGGATGAAATCGATGATATGTTGGATGAAAGCGTGAAGATCGAACACGCCGGCGGCCAGCGGCGTGTCGCGGATATTTTTCCAGTCGGTGACGTAGACTTTATGGTCCTGCAGGAGCGTGCGCACAATGTTGCGCAGCAGCGTGGCGAAATGACCGGACATGGGAGCGATCAGCAAAACTTTCGGTTCGCCGCCGATGTCCCGCTGGGCGAGTTTCAACAGATTGCAGAAGGGAGTCTCCTCGACTTCGTGCATGCGGTCGCGCGTGGCGATGAGATCGATGCCACAATCGGGACGTATGTGGGTGAAGCCGGCGAGCGCAACGAGTTCATAATAGGCAGCCATGCGCTCAAAAGGTGGGCTGAACGCGCCTGGCTCCCACAATTTGAACAGTTTTTCGGCATAGCTTGCGAACAGCCGCAGCGGCAGTCCCGTCTCAACCACCGTTTTATTTGAGCCATACGTCATCAGAAAATACGGTTCGTTCGGGGGGTGCAATCAACATGCCAATGGCACGCTGATTGCTTCCACGATCGCTCAACCAGCGATGGACAGCCCATGACCCGCGCCCGGATTTCGATCAGCAGCAAGAATTATTCGTCGTGGTCGCCGCGCGGCTGGCTGATGGCGAAGATGTCCGGTGTTGCTTTCGACGAAGTTTTCACCGAGCCAAACGACGCCGATGCCCGCGCCGAAATTCTGCTGCTTTCGCCCTCCATTCTTGTTCCGTGCCTGACCTACGACAAGCTCAAGGTGTGGGACACGCTGGCCATCGGCGAATTCCTGAACGAGATCGCGCCAAAGGCGGGCCTGCTGCCGGCCGACCGCGCCGCGCGCGCGCGCTGCCGGTCGCTCTGCGGCGAAATGCATTCCGGATTCGTGTCGCTGAGATCGGCGTTGCCGTTGAACATCAAGGCGCATTTTCCCAACTTCAAGATTTGGTCGAAAGCGGTCGCCGACATTGAGCGCGGCACGACGATCTGGCGGGAATGCCTGAGCGAGTCCGCCGGCCCCTACCTTTTTGGAAAGCTTTCCATCGCGGACGCCAAGTACGCGCCGGTCGTATTGCGTTTTAAAACCTACGACGTGCGCCTCGACAGCGAATGCGCGGCCTATTGCGAGCGCATTCTGGCGTGGCCGTCGCTGCAGCAGTGGATCTCGGATGCACAAGCCGAAAAAGAAAAAATCGAGGAACTGGAAGCCGAATTTTGAGCGCCGAAGCACCGTCAGGACAGGAGATCGAACATGTTGGACAAACCCGCCACTTCATTTTCGCATGTCAAATCCGCGGATAGACCGTGGCGCACGGATGGCCTGCGGGATTTCTTTCTCTACCGCGACCTCGGCATCGCCGACGCCACGCACGGCAAGGTCATCGCGCATCTCGTCAAGGCCAATCTGCCTCCGGAAAAAGGCACCGGCTGGCACTATCACGTCTCGGACTTTCAGATTGTGCTCATGACCAAAGGCTGGGCGCGCTTCATGTACGAGGGTAAAGAGACCCTCGTGCAGGCCGGCGACTGCGTGCACCAACGGCCTGGAATCGTCCATTACCTCTTCGATTATTCCCCCGACATGGAATATCTCGAAATCGTCGGCCCCGCGGATTTCGGCACTGTCGATGTGGAAGAGGGCCCTTGCGCCATTCCTCCGCCGACGCCATGGCCCGCGTCCTGACGAATCGCGCGAATATTTACTTGTTGCCGTTCATCGCCTTGCCCTGCTCGATATAGGCGTGAATGAAAGCGCGCGCCTTCGGGTCGGGTCTGAGCTTGTCGCGGAACAGCCTTTCGGTTTTATCGTCCACCACGAAATTCGGCGTGAATTTCATGGTTTTGAGCGCGTCCTCGCGATAGGCGGGGTCTTTCACCATGCCGGCCAGGCCCGCCTTGACCGCGACAAGCGCTTCCTTCGGTGTGCCCGGCGGCATGAGAATGGTCCGCAGAAACACCGTGCCGACGGAATTGATGAGCCGGAAGGCCTCGAAGAGTTCGCTGTTCGGCAAGGCGCCTTTTTGATCGATCAAAAAATCCGTGAAGGTTTTGGCGGGAATGCCGTCGGCGTCGGGCGAGGCGGTAAACTTCTCGCCGTCGTCGAGTGGATCGTGCCACAACGGAATGGCTTCGCCGGCTTTGACAAGGCCTTCTTCAATGGCGGCGCGATAGGTCGGCATGGATTCGGGATACATCTGCAACTCGTTGCGCTGCAGGGCGAGGCGCGCTTCGGCCGAGCCGGGATAGCCGGTGATGTATTTGTATTTGAGGCCCAGCAGATCAAGCTGCATGCGCTCGCGAATGTCCTTGTCGCCGTCCGGCGAGAGGCCGCCGGCCCAGAAATTCGCGGCCTTCATGATGTCGGCGGGAACTTTCATGCCCGGCGGCACGTCGGCGCGGATATAGGCGACGCTGACGCCGGGGCCGCCGGCGACAAAGGCCATTTTCGTCGGATCGACGCGCATGGCGGTGTCGCCGATGGCGGCTTTCGAAGCCGCGCCCGAGAAGTAGCCGAGGGTCAGTCCGTCGGGCGGCGCGATTTCGCCGAGCCAGTTGCTGGCAATGGCGCCGCCGGCGCCCGCCATGTTGCGCACCACGATCGCAGGCGCGCCCGGGATGTGCCTGCCCAGATGTCGCGAGACGAGCCGCGCCTCGATATCCGTGGGCCCGCCGGCGGTAAAATTGACGAGAATGCCGAGCGTTTTGCCCTGATAGAAATCCGCGGCTTCCAACGGCGCGGACGCGCTCAAAAGGGCCGCGGCGAGACAGGCGATCTTGTTCATAATTCCGGTTCCTCCAGAAGCGGCGCCCGGCTATTTTCCCATGCTGGCGCGGCCCTGTTCGATGTAGCTGGCGATAAAGTCTTTCAGCCGCGGCTCCGGCTTGAGCACCTTGCGGAACAATTGTTCGGACGCGTCGTCCAGCATGTAACGCGGCGCAAATTGCATGCTCTTCATGGCGTCCTCGATATATTCGCGGTCTCTCGCCAGCGCGCCAATCCCCGTCTTCAGAATTGTCGCCGCCTCTTGCGGACTGCCCGGCGGCAGGACCAGGGTGCGTTGCAGAATTGAACCAAGAAAGTTCGACATGCGCCAGGCCTCCCATTTGAGGCCCGTGGGCAAGGCGCCCGTCAACTCGCGATAGAACTCGGGGAAGGTTTTGACGGGAATGCCGTCGGCCTCGGGCGCATCGGTGAATTTTTCGCCGTCATCCAGGGGATCGACCCAAAGGGGAATGGCAAGGCCGGTCTTGATGAGATTGGGCTCGATGGCGCTGCGATAGGTCGAGACGGATTCGGTGTACATCTGCGCTTCGTTGCGCTCGACGGCGAGGCGCGCTTCGGCGGAGCCGGGATAGTTGGAGATGTATTTGAACTTCACGCCGAGCATATCGAGCGTCAGGCGCATGCGCACATCCTTGTCGGTGCCAGGCAAGAGCCCGACCGCCCAGAAAGGATCGGCCTTGAGAATGTCGGCGGGAACTTTCAGGCCCGGCGGCACGTCGGTGCGAATGTAGCTCACGAGCACGTTGGGGCTGGTGGCGACATAGCCGAATTTCGCCATGTCCACGCGCACGCCGGCCTCGCCGAAAGCGGCTTTCGCGGCGGCGCCCGTGAAATAGCCCATGGTGAGGCCGTCCGGCGCCGCGATCTCGCCGAGCCAGTTCATGGCGATGGTTCCCGACGCGCCGCCCATGTTGCGCACGACAATCGCAGGATGGCCGGGAATGTGCTTGCCAAGATGGCGCGCCATCAGCCGCGACTCAAGATCGGTGGAGCCGCCGGGGGGGAAGTTGATGAGGATCGCAAGCTGCTTTCCGGCGTAGAAATCGGCGGCGCGGGAGGGGGCGGCGAGCGCGAGGAGGACCGCTGCGGCCAGGGACGAAATGATTGCCGCCGGTCTCATGGACTCAACTCCCCTATCAATTGACGTGCGCGCTTGCCTTCACTTTTTCATCGCCCGCTCGTAAAAACCCGTATCGACATATTTCGTCGCCGGGCCCATTTTCTTTTGCGGCTCGCCGTAGGTCTCTCTGATTTTCAGCACGGTCTCGACGCCCTTCATCTCAATCTGCGCGCGCGGCGAAAGTCCACCCGGGCCGATCAGGCGCGCATAGAGTTTTTCCGCGTCCTCGGCCTTCAGTCCGCGCGAGTTCTTGAGCAGAATGGCGATGGCTTCGGCCTTGTTGGCGAAGATGAAATCCTGCGCGGCGACGGTGGCGCGCACGAAGGCGAGCATGTCGGAATCGTGGTCCTTCGCCCAGACCCTGCGCGCCACGAGCGCGCTGCCCTGATAGGCGCCAAGCTCCACGGCGGCGTCGGCGAGCGGCTTGAAGCCCTCGCGCGCGGCGTCCATGTCCGTCGGCGCGCCGATGATGGCTGCGACGGCTTTTTTCTCGCGCATGGCGTCGAGGCGCTTGTCGGTGTTGCCGACGGAAATCGCCTTGTAGTCCTTCTCGAACGCGAGCCCGCCTTTCGCCTGCAGGATTTGGTAGAGTACGATCCCGTAGCCTGATTTCAGCGCGTCGACGGCGACGACCTGCCCCTTGATGTCGGCGTAGGAATTGATCTCGGGACGCGCCATCAGCGTGTTCATGCCGCCGTGAACGCCGACGAAGGCGAACATGTCGGCGGGGCCCGGCAGCGGAATGTCGCTCTGGCCTTCCGAATAGGCGACGATGTTGTCGAAGGCCGTCGATATGATGTCGAAATTGCCCTTGTAGAATTCGGTGATCTGCTCGATGGAGCCCGTCGTCATCTTCAAGGTCAGCTTGACGCCTTCCTTGTCGAAGTAGCCTTTTTCCTGCGCCGTCCAGATCGGCAGATTGGTAGCGCCGCCGAAACTCATGACGCGCACATCGCCGGCGTTGGCGGCGGCGCCCGTCAGCGCCAGGGCGCCGAGAATCAGCGCCTTGAGATTGATTTTTTTGAACATGTTTCTCTCCAGTTGGGGGCGAACTTTCACGGATAGCCCGGAAAGGTCCCGAATGAACCAAAGCCCCATTGGCTGCGCAACGTTCCCTTGCCCCATGTCTTCGGGCGCAGCGGCTTTTCCTCGTGCCAGGGCCGCGGCTCCCAATAGCCGAGATCCTCGTCCTTCATCTG